>NC_009464.1:3000000-3179916 GCF_000063445.1 Methanocella arvoryzae MRE50 | reverse complement strand
TAAAATATCAATATCAAGGCCTTTAAATCTCATCAGAGATCCCATAAATATGGAGTGAATTATCATGAAGCAGCAGTCTGAAGTTAAGTCGCTGAAGGAAGGAAAATTCGTAATCATCGATGACGAGCCCTGCCAGATCGTCTCTGTGCAGCACTCTAAGCCCGGCAAGCACGGCGCAGCCAAGGCTCGTGTGGATGCCATCGGCCTGTTCGACGGCTCCAAGAGGTCCATCGTGCAGCCGGTCGACGCCAAGATCTACGTCCCCATCGTCGAGAGGAAGAACGCCCAGGTCATCTCCATCGCCGGCAACATGGCTCAGCTGATGGACACCGCCGACTACTCGACCTTCGAGCTCGAGATCCCGGAAGACCTGCAGGGCAAGATCAACCAGGGCGAAGAAGTCCAGTACATGGCCGCCATGGGCAAGCTCAAGTTCTCCATCAGGCAGTAAGAGCTTAAAGATATGAACTATAACATTTTTGCGGAAGCCGACCAGTCCTTCGAGGACGCGGCTTTCGTCATTTACGGCGTACCTTTCGACAACACGTCCTCGTTCCGCGCAGGCTCCCGCTGGGCTCCTGACGAAATGCGGAAGATGTCCTACAACTTCGAGACTTACAACCCGGACTTCGGCGTGGATTTAACCGACGTGCCCATCCACGACATGGGTAACTGCGACACTTACGCCAGCATAGAAGATACGCTTCTCGAAGTCTACCAGACCTCGAAGCAGATCGTGGACGCGGGGAAGATCCCCATCATGATGGGCGGAGAGCACTCGCTCACCTACCCGTGCGTCGAATCATTGGGTAAGAATGTCGGCTTCGTGGTCATGGACGCCCACCTCGACCTGAGGACGGAATACCGGGGCATCAAGCACAACCACGCCTGCGTTTCCCGCCACGTCATCGAGAACCTGGCTGACAAGTACGTCACAATCGGCGTCCGCAGCGGCCCGAAAGAAGAATGGGACTACGTCAGGGACAACAAGGACATAAGGGCGTACACCAATGAGGACGTCTACAGCAGGGGTATCGAAGCGGTGCTTAAAGAAGCTGATGAGTACCTGAAGGGCTGCGACAGGATCTACCTGTCGCTGGACATGGACGCCATCGACCCGTCGTATGCTCCCGGCCTCGGCACTCCCGAGCCTTTCGGCATGACGCCGAGGGAAGTCCGCACGGTGATCAGGCACTTCGCCCCGATCACGGCAGCCTTCGACCTGGTCGAGATTTCCCCCGAGTACGACGCTGGCAGCATAACCTCAGTGCTCGGCGCCAAGCTGATCCGGGACTTCATCGCGGCTAAGTGGAAAGCCCTGGGCCATTAAAGCGCCTGCGGGCAGGAAGATGGGGAAAAGAACATTACGGCCCGTAAGGGCCGTGACAGCCTCATCAGGCAACGCTTAACTTATTTTTCCGACTCCTTCCCCTTCTCGATGAGCTCCTTCACTTTCTGGCCGCCCTTTTCGCCGCCCTTGTGGCCGATCTCCTCGTAGAACTCATGGCCGTGGGTTTTTGCTGTCCGCTCTCCTCCCTTGTGGCCGATCTCCTCGTAGAACTCATGGCCGTGGGTTTCGGCGGTCTTTTCTCCACCCTTATGTCCGGCTTCCTTAACGCTCATCTCACCCTTTTTCTCCTTCTCAGGCATACAATCACCGAAAAAAACTATTTTCGCATATGTATCAAGGTATCTTGAGAAAAATGACGGAGTAGAGCAGGTATGTCGTATTATGAACAAACGGGAGGCAGGGGTAAATCGAACCACGCCGGCGTCGTGTTGCTATAGATCGAAGCTTGCGGTCAACTGCCGGCTGCCGGACAGACAGGCTTAATGCGTCAGCTGCCAGAGTATAATGGGCCAGCGCGCACATGTCTGCGTACCCAGGTCTACGGACATATTCAGCGTATGTGCGGGGCAAAAATTATATAAGCAAAGCCACAGAGTAAAGGTACAGCTTCGCCACTGTACAGCACTACAGTAAAACTAACCAAATTTCACTGATCAAGAGGATTATTAATGGCTAAGATGCATACTCGCAGAAAGGGCCGCTCCAGGTCCACCAGGCCGGTCAGGAAGACCCCGCCGGCATGGTTCACCATGAGCAAGGAAGAAGTAGAGAAGCTCGTCGTCAAGACCTACGGGCAGAACGCCACCACAAGCCAGGTCGGCATCATTCTCAGGGACAAGTATGGCGTACCTGACATCACTCAGGTCACCGGCAAGAAGGTAACCGCAATCCTGAAAGAGAACGGCACCGGACCCAAGCTCCCGGAAGACCTTGTCAACCTGATCAAGAAGGCAATCCGCCTGCACAAGCACCTCGATGAGAACCACAAGGACCTCCACAACAAGAGGGCACTGCAGCTCACGGAATCCAAGGTAAGGCGCCTGGTCAAGTACTACCACGCAACCGGCGTGCTCCCGATGGACTGGGTCTACAGCCCGGCAACGGCAGAAATTCTCATATCCAGGTAAGACTGACCCGCGGCAGGTGGCGGCATGTTAGACGCTATCTCACAAATGGCCCGACCTGCAGCGGATAAAATTTTTAAAACGCCTTTTATACGGGTCGTATCCCACCACGACGCTGACGGGATCACGGCCTGTGGCATTATTTGTCATGCGCTGCTGCGCAGAAAAGTCCATTTTCAGGCTACAATAGTAAGCAATCTGGACCCTTCGATCGAAGCGATCCTTGACCCTGCAGTGCCGGTCATATTCTGCGACATGGGCTCGGGCCAGCCGGACATCGTCAACAAGTACGACGCCATAATCCTGGACCATCACGTGCCTGTAGGAGAGCATAAGAACATTCAGGTCAACCCTCACCTGATCGGCATCGACGGAGGCTCAGAGCTGTCAGGCTCGGGAGTTGCCTACGCCCTGGCCCGAATTATGGGAGACAACGTCGATCTGGCCGGTCTCGCAATCTCGGGAGCCATAGGTGACAAGCAGAAGATGGCAGGCCCCAACAAGGACATCCTCGACGAGGCCATCAAGAATGGCGTCATCACTATCCAGAAAGGGCTGAAACTGGGCATGGGCCCGCTGGAAAAAGTCCTCGAATACTCGATCGATCCTTACTTCAGCTTCTCCGGCAAGCAGAAAGAGACAGAAGAATTCCTGAAAGAAATGGGGCTTAGCGGAAACATCGAAGCCCTGTCTCAAGACGACTTAAAGCGCCTGGGCAGCGCCCTATCACTGTTATTGCTCAAGAAATCGCCACCGGATTCGGTAGATGCCCTGTTCGGGGACATCTACATCCTGAACAAGGAATTAATCAAGGACGTCTACGATTTCACCAACACGGTGAACTCCTGCGGAAAGATGGGCACGCCCGGTCTCGGCCTGGAAGTGTGCCTTCGCCACGAAGCTTCCCTCCGGGAGGCAGAAGAAAAGCGCTTCAGCTACGCCCGCCAGATCCTGGACGCGCTGCACGATGCTGTCGGCAGGGTGAAGGATATGGGCTGGATCAGGTACATCGATATCCAGAGCAGCGACGTCACCGGAGCTATCGCATCGACTGTGATCAGGTACATCCTGCCCGATAAGCCACTTATCGTGTTAAACACAGAAGATGGCAAAGTAAAGGTATCAGCACGGGGCACCCCCCAGCAGATCAAGCAAGGCCTGGACCTCTCGGCCGCGCTCCGGGAGAGCGCCGGCATCGCAGGCGGCAGTGGCGGAGGCCACAAGATTGCGTCGGGAGCGGCAATTCCGGTCGGCAGGCAGCCGGAATTCCTCGAACGCCTGAATACGATTGTCGGGAGGCAGATTAGTGGCCAGGTGTAAGGCTCGCATGGTCATAGAAGCGGTAAATGCAGAGATGGTCGAAAAAGCGCTAGCTGCAGATAACCCCTCGTATGTCCGCACCCACGCGGAGGGCGGCAAAGTTATCATAGAAACTGAAGCGGACAGTACAGGCTCTATGCTGGCAACGCTGGACGATCTGATGATTAACCTCAAAGTCGCCGACGAGATGCTGGAAGGCCACGGCACCATCGAAGGCAAGGAAGACTGAGCCAGAAAGATTTCTGGTACCGGCTATAATACCCCGTCATCCCATGACGACGGGCCTGCTTGCCGAACGCCTGCTCCTGCAACGCAAAAATATTTATTGCCATACGCACATAAGCCTATATTTGCAGGAAGAAAAAACGTATGTCTGATCTAAAAACACTGGCCGTCGTGACAGTACTGGTCAGCCTGGTCGTGGGCATGACATCGCTATTTGTATTCCACATACCAGCCGTTTACTGTGGCATAATTACGCTGGCTACAGGAGTGCTCTTTTTCTTCATCATGCTCTTAAGCTCCTATATGTTTGTTTTCAAGTAAAAGAGGAAGGCAGCGACATGTCTAACACATGATGGCTGCTTTACATTTGAGATACTGGCAGCCCGATCACAGGCTCCACATTAGAAACGGTATTTCCATCTCATCCCGGGTCAGCCCGCCATGATGGCCTTTAAAAGTTACTTCGAAAACATCTTTCTCATACCACCAGACAGATTCGCCCTGTAACGGCAGTATGACCAGGTCCCCCAGCCTGCCACGCAGTGCTTCAGAGATGTCGGAAGACCCGAAGTAGCCGGCCGAGACCAGATCCGAGGTCTTGCATACGATTGCACGGCCATACAGTCGCTCATTTAAAAATGCCAGCGTCGCTGGGAGATACTCGGCTTTTACATACAGGAACATATCTCTGCACGATCCGGCAGGAGCCAGTATTTTTCCATCACGGTTCCTTCGCAGATACCGCTCTATCTCAGGAAAGTCTTGATTCAGGTAAATCGTCTTCGCAGGATCGATCGACGTCTGCCCGTGATCTGCGGTGAGGATAAAGGCGGTGTTGCCGACTTTATCTATCCCCGCACTCAAGAGCGTTTCCCGGAAAACTTTTTCCAGACACTCCAGAAATTTGCTGAAGGCCGCCCGGACTTCTTTCGATCCGGGACCATGATGATGAAGCGCTGAGTCTATGCCATCGTAGTAGAAGTAGAAGTAGGCCTTTTCAGGCTCTGAAAGCACTGCTTTTGCCAGTGCAGCCAGGCCATCCGAGGCAGACTCATAGCCCTGAACGATCGCAGGACTGAAGATGATATCCGAAAAAGTCGACCGGGCATACTCCCGGTTCTGGAAAGCATAACATTTGACCCCGTGACCGGCCATTTTCTGATAGATGCTCTCCGACGGGTATATCTCAGCCGGCTTCACGCCTGCATTTTTCCTGAGGGAGTCACGAACCTTCTGCTCCCGGGCGTAAGAGAAGAGTAGCGGCGCAATGATGTCATCAGCTTCAGGCTCGTAGTAGAACCACTCGAAGAGGCCGTGCCGGGCTACCGTCAGGCCAGTGTTGACCGTTGTCACATTGCACGCAGTAGTCGAGGGAAACTGTGTCGCTAGCTTTAATAATACGCCGGTATCAAGCAGGCTTTTGATAAACGGCCTCTGGAGAGCCATATTAGTGAACTGACTCCACCCGAAGCCGTCTACAAGGAACAGGACCACTTTATCGTACTCCTTATAGAGTCCACCAAGCGCTTCCCGTGGCAAAACGGCGGTAGGACGCTCCCCGGTAAGCATAGACAGGATAGTGCCAGACACATTTTGTATCTGGTATCCCCCGTAAGAGCCGGGGTCTACAAAGTGGTCGGAAAGATGCATAGTCAGTAACCTGATTTGGAGGCTATGGTGAAATACTGGTATGCCGGCTAATAGCAGCGCTTCGGGCAAAATATATCAGCCAGCGGACCGATATGTAAAAACAGCTGTACGATGGAAAATGCGGAGTGGCAAGCCGCGTAATTAATCTTAAGTACGAACAACACGTAGAAGTGTCAAATCCGGGCAGGAATGATCACAGTGGCGGGAAATAATGGCGTGAAAGGGATTTCCAGAGACCTACTCAAGCTGATCATGGAAGCCAGCAAGTCCACCCACCCCCACGAGTTCGCCGCCTTGCTGCGGGCTGAGAAGGGAGTGATCAACGAAATACTGCTGGTCCCCGGAACGGCCTCCGACGAGGACTCTGCCATAATGATGTTCCACATGATGCCCATCGACCGCTCGATCGTCGGATCGGTCCACAGTCACCCCGTACACGATCTCCGGTACTCCGATGCAGACATTCACATGTTCGGCAGCAAGGGCACCTATAACATCATCGTGGCGTACCCGTACATGGAAAACGACTGGGTATGCTACAATCCCCGGGGCGAGAGAGTGGCTATTCCAGTAGTAGACGAGCCCGCAGGTGGTAACTGATGGTCCGCAGAGTCGTGGCCACAGGGACATTCGACATTCTGCACCCGGGCCACGTGCTGTACCTGTGCGAAGCCCGAAAGCACGGAGACGAACTCTGGGTCATCGTCGCGAGGGAGAGCACGATCAAGCATAAACGCAAGCCGCTGATACCCGAAGAGCAGAGGCTTTTCATGGTGCAGTCGCTCAAGTGTGTCGATCACGCCGTGCTGGGCAGCGAAACCGACATGTTCGAGCCCATCAGGCAAATCCAGCCGGAAGTCATCGCGATCGGGTTCAACCAGCACTGGAACGAAAACGAGCTGAAAAAACAGCTGGCCGAGAGAGGGATCAAGGCAGAGATCGTCAGGATACAGACGTCTGACCACTCGCCTTACGCGTCCAGCCGCACAATCAGGCAGAAGATCAAGGAAAGCGATCCTTAGGTGAAAGAAATATGTTAAAGATCGGGATTGTTGGCGGCACCGGCTACACCGGTGGCGAATTGCTGAGGCTTCTTTCGATACACCCGCTGGCCGAAGTCACCGTGGTTACATCACGGAAGCAGGCAGGCCAGCCCGTGGACACAGTCCACCCTAACCTGAAGAGCCTCACGGACCTGAAGTTCGAGGACCCCGACCCGGCGAAAATCGCTGAGCGGTGCGACGTAGTTTTCACCGCAGTACCGCACGGGGCTGCCATGGCTGTCGTGCCCGAACTGCTGAAGTACGGCCTCAGAGTCATCGACCTGAGCGCAGACTACCGGCTGCCGACGGAAAAATTCGAACAGGTCTACAACAAGAAGCACCTCGATCCCAGAGAAGCGGTCTATGGACTGCCCGAGCTTCACCCCGAGGTCAAAGACGCCACCTTGATAGCAAACCCGGGATGCTACCCAACAGGGGCAAATCTGGCCTGCGCACCGCTGATCGCGCAGGGCCTGGTAAACAGGGCGGTGGTAGACTCGAAATCGGGCATATCTGGCTCAGGGCAGGACCCCACCGAGGGCACTCACTACCCTAACGTCACTCAGAACGTCCGGCCGTACAACCTGACCACCCACCGCCACAAAGCGGAGATCGAGCAGGAGATGCTCCGGCTCAACAACAGCACCAGAATCCACTTCACCCCTCACGTAATACCGTCGACCAGGGGCATCATGACGACAGCCCACCTGTTCGTGGACGAGCCGCTTACGACAGATCAGGTACAGACGATCTACGATGAGTTCTACAAGAACAAGCCGTTCGTTAGACTGCAAAAGCCGTCACTGGCTAACGTGAGAGGCAGCAACTTCTGCGACATAGCGTTCGAGGTCGAGAAGGACTCGGACAGGATCGTCGTAGTCTCGGCCATAGACAACATGGTCAAGGGAGCCTCCGGCCAGGCGATCCAGAACATGAATCTCATGTACGGTTTCGACGAGCGCACCGGCCTCTGGACCAGCGGCCTGTCGCCATAGGAGGATTTTGTCATGAAAGTAGGAGAAATAATGACAACGACGGTTATCACCTGCACGCCCTCGGATGCCATCCAGGACGTCATCAAGCTGATGAGCGAGAAGAATGTCAGCGGCATCCCGGTCATGGACAAGGACAGGCTGGCGGGCATCGTCACTGAAGGCGACATCCTGAAGCTGCTTGCCGTACCCCCGAGATCGGACACCCTCTGGCTGCCGAGCCCGCTCGAAGTGATCCTGGAGATCCCCTTCCGGGGGCTCATGCAGATCAGGGACCTGCAGAACGCTTATACTGACCTGGGACACAAGCCGGTCAAGGACATCATGCATAAAGAGGTCTGGACCACCACGCCGGAAACGGACATCGAGGACGCAGCGGCAGAGATGGTCAGGCGGAATGTCAACAGGCTGCCCGTCATGAAAGGCGATCAGCTGGTAGGTATAGTCACCAGAGACGACATCATACACGGTTTAGGTGGAAGGAAATGAAAGAGGTAAAAGGCGGCATCTGTGCCGTCAAAGGCGTAAAGGCGTGGGGCATCAAGGAAGGCAAAATGGGCTTAGCGATCATGCTCGCCAAAGGCCCCGCTGCGGGAGTATTCACGCTGAACAAGGTCAAGGCGGCTCCGGTCCTGGTGTCGCAGGATCACCTGAAAAAGATGGGCAAGGAATTCAACGGCATCATCGCCAACAGCGGCTGCGCAAACGCGTTCACCCACGAGCAGGGAGTCAAAGATGCTATTGCCATGGCCAACCTGCTGGCCAAAAAGCTGAACGTCGATCCCCACACGATCGGCGTCTCCTCTACGGGCGTCATCGGCAGGCCCATGGATATGCCATGGTACATAGACCACTTCGAGGAAGTCTTCTCGAAGCTCACCAGCAAGGCAGAGGGCAGTGAAATGGCCAACAAGGCTATCATGACGACTGATCTGGTCCCCAAGTCGTATGCGGTCGAAATAGAGGGCGGCATTCGGATAGGCGGCATCTGCAAAGGCTCCGGCATGATCGAGCCCAACATGGGAACGATGCTCGCGTTCGTGTTCACCGACGCGAAGATCGGCCGGGCCCAGCTCCAGAAGTGCCTGCAGAAAGCGGTCGACAGGTCATTCAACATGGTGGTCGTCGACGGCGACACAAGCACCAACGATAACCTGTTCCTGATTGCTACTGGCGAGGCCGGCAAGCCTGCGGACATGAAGAAGTTCCAGGAAGGCCTGGACACTGTCTGCATGGAACTGGCGAAGAAAGTCGCTCGCGATGGTGAGGGCGCCACCAAGCTCATCGAGGCCACGGTCACCGGCGCAAAGTCGATCGAGGACGCCAGATTAGCAGCTAAGGCCATCATCAGGTCGCCGCTGTTCAAGAGCGCTGTGTATGGCACCGACCCCAACTGGGGCAGGGCAGTCTGCGCCGTCGGCTACTCCGGTAGCGAGATCGACCCAGCTAAAGTAAGCCTGATCTTCTCGGACGGCAAGAGCAAGGTAAGCCTGGTCGATGCAGGTGTGCCCAAGAGCGACGAGAAGACACTGGCAAAGGCTAAGAAGATCATGGGCAACGACACGCTTTACGTGACTGTTGAGTTAAAGTTAGGGAAGAGCTCGGCTACGGCCTGGGGCTGCGACCTGACGCACAAGTATGTGGATATTAACGCGTCGTACACGACATAGAGATAGATAAAAATTGACGCGTTTAAGTTGGCGACCGGCCTACGTGCAGATGATAAAAATTCATTGCAGTAGCAGGTTGCCGACAAATCTTGTTCTATTTAATGTTCTCAGCGGGTCGACGTCCGACCTGATGGTCGGACTACTACGGTTTTTCGGGCCCCATGAAAAATCCGGGTCCGGGAGGTGTTGAGAGGTCGGAGGGGAGGCCAAAGAGGTTCACGGAGTTTAGAGAGGATACGTTCAAGCTGGGAGGTCAGGGAGGCCATTGAGTTCAGAGAGGAGGTTATGTGAGTACCCGGAGGTCAGAGAGAATATCTTTAAAAAATCCTCCCAAACCTTTCCACACTCCCTATCCTCCTCTCAGACCTCTCCGCCCTCTCTAACCTCCCAGTTTGAAAATCCTCTCAGAACTCCCGGGAACTCCCCGACCTCCAGGAGTTTTTCATCGGCTTTACTTGAAAAACCAGTTTTCATGAGACGAGTGCTGCTATGCCGGTGTAGGACTCGCACCCTCGCAACGAAAGCCCGGCTGGCGCTTCGCAGTTGCCGGTTTACATTGCTTCGCAAGTCCTAAGCACCGCCACCTTCAGTCGGCGGTCATTACCCCGCCATCTCCGCATCCGGCTGATGCCGGGCAAGCCCGAAAAACCTCCGTCGACCGCTACATAAGTGGTTTTTATGCAACATGAGAACTTATTAATAGTTTAAATACAGCCTATAAACTATCTTTTTAACGGCATAACGTGGTTCAAATGAAATTCCAGTCACTAAAAGGGTTCAGGGACTTTTACCCGGAGGAGATGGCGGCACGCAGAGAGGTGCTTGACAAGATCTTCAACGTCGTCCGCAGGTACGGCTTCAGAGAAGTTGATTCCCCCAGCGTAGAGTCTATGGACCTGTTCAGGATAAAGAGCGGCGAAGAGATCGTCCAGCAGACTTTTAGTTTCAAGGATAAGGGCGAGAGAGAAATCACCCTAATCCCGGAGCTTACGCCGACGATAGCGCGCATGGTCGTCGACAGGGAGAAGACCCTTCGCAGGCCTATCAAGTGGTTCTCCATGCCCAAGATGTGGCGGTACGAGGAACCTCAGTCAGGCAGGCTCAGAGAGTTCTACCAGCTGAACGTGGACATCTATGGAGTCAAAGGCCCGGAGGCAGACGCTGAAGTCCTGGCTGTAGGCATCGACCTGATGCTGAAGCTCGGCCTGGAAGGCGAGTTCGTCTTCAAGATTAGTGATCGCAGGTTCATGCAGGGCGCACTGGAAGGATTAGGTGTGACTGAGGTCGGGCCGGTCTTCGCAGCCATCGACAAACGGGGTAAGATTTCGCCCGAGGAATTCAAGCAGCTGCTGGCCACTGCAGGGCTGAACGACTTCCAGATGGGCAAGCTCATCGCCATCCTCGATACAAAGGGCCCGATCACAGAAGCCCTGCCCAAGGTGAAGGCGCTGCTGGCCAGGAATGACACAGTCGTGGAAGGCATGACAAATCTCGAGAAGCTCGCCGAGCTGATGACCATGTACAACATGGCCCAGTACTGCGAGTTCGACCCCGCTATTATCAGGGGCCTGGCGTATTATACGGGCACCGTGTTCGAGTGCTTCGACGTCAAGGGTGAACTAAGAGCAGTATTTGGCGGCGGCAGGTACGACAAGATCGTCGGCCTGTTCGGCGGCGAGGACATGCCCGCAGTCGGCTTCGGCATGGGCGACGCAGTCCTGGAAATCCTGATGAGAAGGGCCGGCGTCTGGCCACAGGAGTCGATCACGACCGACTACTATATACTTACGACTAAGCCCCAGTTCAAGGAGACTGAGACTTTCCTGGCACAGGCGCTGAGGGAGAATAACTTCGTCGTCGAAGTCGACCTGCAGGGCAGGAACTTCGGTAATCAGATGAAGTACGCCAATGCGATTGGCGCCAGGCATGTGCTGATCCTGGGCGATAAGGAAATGGCTGAGGGTAAGGTCACTGTGAAGAATATGGAGACCGGCGAACAGGTCATGAAAGAGATTAGAGAGTTTTTGAGTAGTGTGGGCCGGTGAGAGAAAGCTGGCCTTTATACCTTTTTTCATTATTCAACAAGATAATTCAAGCCTATAATTCTCTTCTACATCAAGCTTAAAGTAGAGGCGGACGGCATCATCAATTCTCGTCATCAATGTATTCCATGTCTTAGCCTGGGTGACAATCGGATAACCTTCAGCGTCAGCTACAAAGTAGCCTTCGCTCTCCGAAATATTGAATTTAATTGTCCGCATAGCCATTGTCGCTCTAATAATTCTTGTATCTTCATGGCTATAACTATGTCTGTTCAACAATACGACCGGCTCTACATCCATCTTATTTTTATGCAATACAACATTATGCAACGAATTAACACATCCAGAGATGCAAATTTTCAGCTATATGCATATAAGTTAGTAATCGGTTATTCCTTAACTGCTATATATTAATTACTATGACGATATCTTTCCAGTTAACAACTGGCAGTTTCGGCATTATCGGTCACCATCGGGTCGATCTCCAGAAGAATTTTTACTGCATCGGCCGATGGGATATCAAAATAGGTTTCGATGACGTCTCGAATGTTTTTCATCAGTATGTTCCAGTTCTTGCCCTGCGTCACAATACCTAGTTCCCTGTTACTGGCAACGAGCATTTTTTCGCCCTGGTGAACGCGCAGTGTGACTGAAAGCATCCCGTCAACTCGAATAGTTGTCTCATTTTCATTCATAAATACATATCCCGGTAGCCATTACAAATCTTATAGTTGCATGTATTAGTACATAGTAATCTGCAATGATATGAACTAAAGCTATAGGTAGACTGAAAATATTTGAGAATATGAAAAGAGAGTATGCGATAACTGCCTGTGTTAAAAGGAAATAAGAAAATATCTTTATTCTAAGTAGGCTGGAACCGGTCTGTCTTCTTATACTCGTTCATCAACGACGAGATCATCCTTTCAGCCCGGGTATTCTCGCCAGTCCATGTATTGTAGGAGATAGACTCGGTCACTCTGACCTCATGTGCATGTCACTTAAAATTATAGTTGGGAGTGCCGTAGCCGATGGTTATCATGAACATGCTGGTCTTATCAGATATCTCCTCATCCAACTGGAAGAACAGGTAGGCCTTGTCCGAACAACTGGTATAACATCAACCATAAATATATAAAAGCCTGATTACCTTATTCAAGATCGGGGCTCAGAATTATCGACCGGACGTCAGCCCCTAATTTCGAGTAATGTTATGATTACACTTCACGGAACCTGGACTACTGTCGATCCCCTGAATGGCACATTTTTCCTCTGGGGAGAGAGTGATCCGGCCACGCAGCATAAAAGAAGAGGCAGGCCTCGGAAAAGTGCAGGGGAGAAACAGCACCCGTTTCACGCCGGCATCAAAGAGCTGGAAGCTGGAGCGGGGGCTATCAATTCATCGTGTATAAGACATATAGCAGATGCGGGAGCACGGGCGGAGCAGGTTTTAATTTTGCCGTCAGCTACGGACAGGCCCCTGAGATCTGCGAGCCCTTCAGCACTGGAGTCAGGTGAAGAAACCAACCCTGACAGCAGTTTACAATTTCTTCCGTGGACGGTGACCGGCATCAACATTAAGCCCGGGAATGCTCTGGTACTTCTATCCTCTATAGCCGAATCACAAAAGCGGATCGGAGATATGGCGATAGGCCCAGACCTGCTTTACTGGAGTAAGGTAGCCAAGTTTACGCTTAAGCTCCTGATAAGCCAGCAGTTCAGGCCGGAGGTTGTCGAAGTAATGAGCGGAAAAGCATATAGCCGTTGGAGATTTGCGCTCACCGATGAAACTGACCGGAAACACTATGCCTCGCTCGAAAACTCCATGCCGCTGGCATGTATTGCGGTTTCAGGAAAGGCTGGCATTTATAATCGAAAAGAAGCCTTAGATTTGTTCATTAATACCGCCCTTGACACATTTATCCGGGACCAGATTGCCCTGCCCGCTGACAGCAGGATGACGAACCTGCTATCGCAAGCATGGCTAGATTCGCTCGGCACCGGAGAGAGTATCCGCCTGTCGGCTCCTGAGATGAAGAAACTCAAAGATTCGGCAGGCCGCTGGACATCCCGCATGAAAACAGAGAGCAAACAAGCTTTAAAGACCTGCTTCATCCTGGAGCCGCCAGCCCCGGATACAGAGTATCCTGAAGCGCCGTGGAACCTACGGTACTGCTTGCAGGCATCCGATGACCCCAGTCTGGTAATTCCGGCTGAGACTGTGTGGAAAGAGTTGAAGAAGACGCTGAAGTACCTGAATAAGAGATACGATAACCCTCAGGAGCAATTGTTACAGGATCTCGGAAAAGCGATGCAGATGTTTCCCGAAATCGAGCCCAGCCTCAACACGTCAAAACCTCTGTCCGCAACGCTGAGCACCAGTGAAGCCTACAAGTTCCTGACAGAAGCGGCGCCTCTGCTGCAGGACAGCGGGTATAGCATTATCCTACCGGAATGGTGGCGCAACAGCACTGGCAGGCTCAAGCTCGGCGCCAGGCTTCGCTTCAAGCCGAAAGCCGAAGGTAAAGCGGGTAAAAGCCAGTTCACCATGGATACCCTCGTCAGCTACGACTGGCGCCTGGCGCTGGGCGATCAGGAGATCACCGAAACAGAGTTCAGGAAGCTGGCAGCCCTGAAAGAGCCGCTTCTGCAGATAGGCGGGAAATGGTTTGCGCTGAAAAAGGAAGACATAGACAGCATCATGAAAGCATTCAGGGCGAAGAAGACTGGAGAGATGGCTTTATCGGAGGCACTGCGCCTCAACGGCGGGCTGGAAGACTTCAACGGCATCCCCGTCAGCGGCATGAAATCGTCAGGATGGCTGGCAGAACTTTTCGACAGGCTGGCAGCCGGCGAAAAAATAACGAGCCTTGCCCCGCCGGACGGTTTCAACGGGGAGCTTAGAGATTACCAGGTTAAAGGCTACTCCTGGCTGGCCTTCATGAAAAAGTATGGCCTGGGCTCCATTCTGGCTGACGACATGGGCCTGGGTAAGACGATACAGCTGCTGGCGTTGCTCCTGAAAGAGAAGGAAAGAGGCACTAAAGGCCCTACTCTGTTGATCTGCCCCACCTCGATTCTCGGAAACTGGCAGCGGGAGGCGAAGAAATTTGCCCCGGCCCTGAAAGTCCACATACACCATGGGGCAGGAAGGGCTGATAAAGAGCAGTTCGGAAAAATCGTCAAGGCTCACGACCTGATCCTGAGCACTTACGCTCACGCCTACCGGGACGAGGAACTGCTTAAAGAGGTGAACTGGAAGCTGGTAGTGCTCGACGAGGCTCAGAATATCAAGAATCATCATACCCGGCAGGCCAGAGCTATCCGGGCTCTTAAGGCCGATCACCGAATAGCCATGACGGGAACGCCGATAGAGAACAGACTCTCGGAGCTGTGGTCGATCGTGGACTTCCTGAACCCCGGCTACCTGGGCAAGGCGGAGACATTCAGGAAACAATTCGCCATACCTATCGAGAGATACGATGACGCTGCCCGGTCGGAAAAATTGAAGCAGGCCATCAAGCCCCTGGTGCTGCGCAGAGTGAAGACGGATCCGGCCATCATCAAAGACCTGCCGGACAAGATCGAGATCAAGGAGCCCTGCAACCTCACCAAAGAACAGGCCACGCTCTACGAGGCCATCGTAGAGAACATGCTGAAAAGTATAGATAAGGCCACGGCAATGCAGAGACGGGGAATCGTCTTAGCGTCCCTGATGAAGCTCAAACAGGTCTGCGATCACCCGTCGCTGTACATCAAAACGGGCGCTGTGACCGACGATAAGACGCTGATCAGGTCTGGCAAGCTGAAGCGCCTCACGGAGCTGCTCGAAGAAGCGCTGGCCGAAGGCGACAGCGTGCTGATCTTCACCCAGTTCGTGGAAATGGGGGAGATGCTGAAAGCCTACCTGCAGAGCACGTTCGACGAAGAAGCCCTCTTTTTGCACGGCGGAGTACCGCAGAAGGCCAGAGACAAGATGGTCCTCCGTTTCGGGGAAAAGGACGGGCCACGGATCTTTATCGTCTCGCTGAAAGCCGGCGGCGTCGGCCTCAACCTGACGAAGGCAAGCCACGTGTTCCACTTCGATCGCTGGTGGAACCCGGCGGTCGAGAACCAGGCGACAGATCGAGCTTACAGGATAGGCCAGAGCAAAAATGTACTGGTCCATAAATTCGTCTGCGCCGGCACGCTGGAAGAAAAGATCGACGAGCTGATCGAGAGCAAAAAGGCGCTGTCGGCGAACATCCTCGGCACGGGAGAAGACTGGATCACGGAGTTGTCGACCGAACAGCTGAGGGACATGGTCATGCTGAGATGGGACGAGGTAGCCGATGATGGCTAACGCAGGACTAAAGAGGCATTCAAAATGAAATTTTACAGCTCGTGGAGTAACAGCTATCCGAAGTCGTCGCCACGCAAAGTCGAAGGAGGCATCAAGGCTAAGACCAAAAGAGGCGCCATCGGCAGCACCTGGTGGTCGAAGAGATGGGTGAGCGTGCTCGACAGCTTCGGGTGGACCAACCGCCTCGAACGGGGCCGGAGATATGCAAGAGCCGGGCAGGTTCTGGACATTAAGATCGCACAGGGAAAGGCTGTGGCAGATGTTCAGGGATCTAGATCTAAGCCGTATGACGTTGAGATTATGCTCGCGCCTTTCAGCCCTGAAGAGTGGGACCGGATCATCGACAGCATGTCTGCGAAAGCGATCTTCTCCGCAAAGCTGCTGGCCGGGGAGATGCCCGAAAACATAGAAGATGCGTTTAGCGAAGCCGGAAAGTCCCTGTTCCCGACAAGCCCGAAGGAACTGACCACAGACTGCTCCTGCCCCGACTACGCCAATCCCTGCAAGCACATCGCAGCAGTCTACTACATACTAGCCGAAGAGTTCGACAAAGACCCGTTTATGATCTTCAGGTTCAGAGGGATGGAGAAAGAGCGGCTTTTAGAGGCCCTGAGAAAGAAGAGGGCAACTGTGGAAGAGGAGACTGGGGGTGGCTTATCTGATGTCAGGCCAGAGGATGATGAAAAGCCCGGGGACGAGGAGATTACCTTAGCTAGTTTCTGGGCCGGAGAGGGTGACAGCCATGTTTCTTTTGATATCGCTCCCCCGGAAGTCAATGCAGCGATTATGAAAAGGCTGGGGACGCCGACGTTCTGGGTTTCGAATGAAGATTTTGGGAAGTTGATGAGTAAAGTGTATGCAGAGATCAGTAGAAGGGCGGCGGATGTGGCATACAGGGATAATGAGGATAGATTGACAGATCAAGGGTAGATGCGAGAGATCACGAACAATATACGTTACAAAACTTATTTATACAGATTATTCTCAAGAACTAACATATAAGAGCGTGAATTTATGGAACATGAGAATTCACAACGAGAGATCATGAAAAAGAAAGGAGAAAACGGTCTTTCGGACACAAGGAGAATGCTGCTTGAAGATACACTTCGAAGGCATAAACAGGCTCTCGATCTAATGAGCAAACACTAATTTTTATCGCGCCTGGACATGTCTGGTCAGCCAGTCTTCTACCTGATCTATTGTAAATGTCCCATTGGCCACATTAAGCATAAAATCATCCAGCTCTATGTGCCCGACGTCTAAACGAAGCCCACATAGTAAAAGACAGTTCTCAGCGGCGATGAAGCCAGTCCTTTTATTGGCCTGTGCAAATGGGTGCTGTGATGCAATGGTATGGAGTACGAAAGCTGAATATTTTATCACGTCAACGGATAATTCAGGAACCCAGTCCGGCTGTTCAATGACATAATCCAGTATTCCAAATGCACCATCACGGACAATGCCTTCGAAACCATCATCAGCTTCACTATGGTTACGACTTATGGCAATTATCTGAATGTCGATCAGTTGATCAACATGAGTAAAGATAAAGCCGGGCATTGCACTTTATTGATTACATTTTATTGTAAATAAGTATTCTGATATTGTAAACTGATCATATAAATTGAGCTGCCGAACCGGATGGAGAAAATTTTCGGATGAAGACTTCGTGAGCCTGGAGTAAAGTGTATGCAGAGATCAGTAGAAGGGCAACGGAGGTGGCATTTAGGGATAATGAAGATGCGTCGGCAGATCAAGAATAGATATGCGTAGATCAACCCTCTGGTTCGAATATCTGGCCGCGCTCTGTGACACTCGGCCAACCCCGATCTGGCAGAGCAGGTAAAAAGATATCATCTAATATTTTAATCATAGATCATGCCCGATTTCACCGACGACGACCTGATCGATATCTTCGGCGATCGTACCTACGGGCGCGGCCTGGATTATTACCAAAGCGGTAACGTGACGGATCCGCTGAAGATAAACGGCGTTCTCTATGCCGAGGTCTGGGGCAGTGCAGACGAGCCGTACCAGACAAGCGTGACCATCGACGAGGGTGGAAACATTTTTTCTGACTGCTCCTGCCCGTTCGGGGACATGTGCAAGCATGGAGTCGCAGTTATGCTGGCATGGATGCATGAGCCATCGTCGTTCATGGATGGAGACAGAGTGATCAAATCGCTGGAAAGCCGAAGCAGGGAAGAGCTGCTGGAGACATTGAAGAAGCTCCTGTACCGCCATCGAGGCCTGATCAAGGAGATCGGCGTCAGCAAGGCAGCCGTTAAGAATGCGGACATCTCTGTCATCGTCAAGAGGATCGGGCGTGCAATAAATCCTGGGCGGGAGTATTACGACGGAAGTATGCTCGTCAATAAGCTCGAGCCCATTATGGAAGAGACCTACGCTCTATCCAGTGAAGGCCGGCGCAAGGATGCGGCTATTGTTTTCCTGAAGCTGATCGATTCCTGCCTCGACGTGCTGCAAGACGGAATCGACGATGAGGCTGATGAAATTGGCGACTTGATTGTCGAGTGCTCCGAAGCATTCTCCGAAAACGTTGATACACTTGAAGAGGAGGCTAAGGAAGAACTGATCGACCCCGTGCTGACCTCGATCTGGAAGGACGACTGGTCATATGGCCTGGAGGACATGCTATCTGCCCTTATCACCAGAAAAAACATCGATACAGTCCGTCAGCACTTCTTGAAGAATATTGAGGCGAACCATGATATCAGCCACAATAGAAAAGGCGACATCATCAAACTCCTCGGCGACATTTACAAGAGCTATGGTAAGCCGGACGAGAAAGTCCGCTTGGCAGAGGAGTGCCTGGCAGATAAAGATGACTATGCCAGGCTTGCTACTGCCAAACTGGAGTCCGGGGACGAAGTAGGGGCGTTCGTAGTCGTTATGCGCGGGCTGTCTGAAAAAGAAGGCAGGTCGGTTCTGCTGGATGATCTATACTTCGATCTGGCGCTCCGCCTGGTCGATAATAAGCCAGAGCTGATAGATCACAGGACATCGCTGATCCCGGCGCTCAACATCCTCTCGGGATGGTTCGACGCAAAAAGATATGCAGGCGTCTCGGGCCTGTTCAGTAAAATCGGCAAGCTTGACGAGCTGCATGAGACTATGATCAAATGCATCAAGAACAAGGACACTGTTGCTCAGGCGCTGATCTACGACGGCAATGTCAACGCAGCGATCAAGCTGGCAACCGATAAGCCTGATCTCCACCCGAACGTACAATTCGAGATCGCGAAAGCGGCGAAAAATCGCGGCATGGAAGACGAGGCGGCAGGGATCATCCGATCGTTTGCCGTAAGAAAAAGGCATCTCTGGGATCGGCAGCTTCCATCGGACGAGCTGATCGAGCTGATGATCAGCCGCTCGGACATGAGAACGTTGAGAGCAATCTGCGATCAGATTATCAGTAACAAGACAGTTGACATTGCAGAGAAAATGCTGCCGGGGCTGGCGAGGAGATATCCGGAACTGGCTGCTTCGCTCCTGAAAGCATTTTACGACCGTATGGCTGTGCAGGTGATAGCCAATGCAGCCCGCCTGATCGGGGGAGGGATGCCGGAGCAAATGATTGACATCTGCATGAGGAAGATCATGCGGGATTGCCTGAAATCTCACAGCTACTACGATGATGCCATGCTGCTGCTGAAGGCGGTCAGGGACATATGCGTGCAGGGCAGTATGGAGCAGAAATGGGCGAGTATCATCCGGGAGTTCGCTTCGAAAAACAAGGGGAAAAAGAAGCTCATCGGCATGATCGAGAGGGAGTTCGGAGGTATATGAGAGGAAGGTTATTCTCCAGGTTTGGAAACACAAAGGGCAGAGCGGCCGGCCTATATTGTAGTCGGTGCCTTTTCCGCAGTGCCTACACTGATAGAACTTATCATACTGCACCCTACTCCCATACCCATACGTGAATAACGCCTTCCAGAACTACAAGAACCCTGTATCGAAGTCATGTATAATCACACCATCGTCATTGTACTGGAGACTGAGGATAAGTTACTGAAAACTATTGAAACGTTGAAAGATAAAATAGTAGGCAATAGCTTTATATCTAATTGGTGCAAATAAGTGCTAACATTTAGTGAAAAAATGCCTAATCAGCCTGTAACTTCTGAAGAAAAAATAGTAACCCAAGACGTAGTAGTCAGCAGGTGGCGGTATTTTTACAAATTCATTGATGTAACAACCATAAAGATCACTGAAGAAATTACTGTATACAATCCTGCGAATACAGATCAAGAAACTATTCGAATACCGTTTGAGGAATTTATTAACCCTTTCAACGAAGATAAAAATAAACGGGATCGATTTAAACCATATTTACACGTATACGACACGCGCGGAGAATCGCTTGAATTTTGGACCCTTGAAGATAATATAGATTTTTTATATATTGATCTCCCAAAAGACAGCAAGCTATCTCATGACAAATTTACTACTGTACGCCTCGAATACATTATTGAAGTAGATCATACAAAAACTAAGCAGACTATCGTACACGATGAGGAACTGGAATACAAAGACTATCTCAAACCACTATTATTTCCAGAAGACGTAAAAGTAAAAGAAATAGAATTAGCATTCAAATTACGATCTGGGGCAAAAACATACGTCTTCATTGAACACTGTGATAAATATAAAAAAGATTTATTCTACCTTGTTACCGATAGTAAATTCAAAGGTGATCAAGAAAAAACTAAAAAAGTAAAGAAAGAAGATGGAGAACGTTACACCCATATTAGATATGGTGCAGACCCGGAAGAAGGTCTATTATTCGTTACGATAAGATATTCGATTCCAAGGCATATGCTGGGCTGGAGTTATCTAGGAGGATGTATTGGTATATTCTCATTGCTTGGAATACTGCTGCTCTCGATACTCAAATATGCGCTTGGACATAATCATTATGAAGAGGGATTCACGTCAACCTATTTAGGAGTAATAGTAGCATGGGGAGCATTCGCAATTTCCGCAATGATCATGATAAAAGGCTGGCTTGTAGATAAAGATTATAAAAGCGATTTAATCACAATCCATGATTCCACATATAAGTGGATTGCAGCTTTGATCACAATCGAAGTAGCAATGCTATTACTTATTATCGCATTTATTAACAATTGATTGAATGCATAAACTCAAGACTACAATAATAACGTTTATAAAGTCGATGAGACATATAAATAAATATTAGTTATCAGCTATCTCTGATATAACCAGGTGGTATAAGTGACATACATTAAGCCAAAAAACAGAGATATCGGGATAATAAGGGTAAAAGAGTTGGAGATCAACCTGGCAGATCCCGAACAGGTTAGAGAAAAACTCCAAGAAAATAGAGAATTAATGAAAAAATATAGGATTGAAATCAATCCCCTTAAATAGTATTCTTTATAATACCATAATCAGATCAAATCATTAATCAGCTACAATCCCTTTTCAATATACTGAAGTAGAGATATTAAAGAGATTATTGACATTCTTTTCTAATAATCTCCTCAACATCAGCCGGATCTCTCGACACCGCCGAACTCCACACCCCAAACCCGCCATGCTGGTTGACGGCCTTTATCCACTCTTCAAGCGCAGCACGCTTGACCTGATCCTGGAAAGTCTCCTGCCCTTTCACTTCCAGCACAAGATGCTTACCACCTTTGAGCCGGACGATGAAGTCAGGACGGTACTTTCGCACGACACCGTTGAACATATAGACGATCTCAAAGCCGAGGTGGTCGTTCTTTACCCATGCTTCAACATCGCTGCTGTGATCGAGCCGGTACGCTTCAGTGGCCTCCCACGCGCTGTCGTAAACAACAAGGTTGATATGCGACTTCTGGGTCAAATGATTGGGCTTACTGGTATACCATGCCTGCATATCCCCTGTCGTCCTCGACGGACGTTCAGGGTCGAAAACAGGCACTATTGCCTCGGAATTAGACAGCTTGATCTCATTGGCCACGTGCTGGACGACCTTGGTCATGTTCAGCATGATCAAAATCCGTCTCCTGAGGTCATCCTGCGCATAAAGAGTCTGGGAAATCTTGAGCTTGTCAGACTTGAGGAAGTCCTGGACAATCCTGACCAGCTGAGCCATCAGGAACCTCTCATCGCCCTTCCATTTGCCCCTCATCATCTCAAAGATATCCCGTGCAGACTCGAATATAATGCGCTGCATGCGGTACATTTTGCCGAGCTTTTCCAGGTCGATCTCCGTCAGGCTCTCGAAATTGGGCTTGCCTTCGATGACTGCGGCCAGTTCTGCACTGATTACGGTATCTTTCGCATCTATCACAAGCGGCTTCACTTTATCCATATCAAGGCTCATAACGGTTTTATAGGTATAGTCGACCCGCAGGATGTTCGGCCATCTTATTTCGTACTGGCTCTTCTGCGGCAGGGGCTCTACTCTCCACTTTGGCTGTGGCGGTACCGGGCCGGTGCCTTCCGATGCCTCGTGAGGCAGGAATGTGAAGGGCACTCCAAAGATGTTTACGTACTCAGCGTCGAACAGGCCTGTTTCTGGATTAATATCATAGGAAGTTCTTCGAAGCCCACGCCCAACAACCTGCTCGCACAGTAGCTGGCTGGTAAAAGCTCTCAAACCCATGATATGGGTCACAGTCTTAGCATCCCAGCCTTCCGATAGCATGCCGACTGAGATAACGTTCTGTATCTGCTCTCCAGGCTTACCAACCTGTCCGACGGTATCGACTTTTCTACGCAACAACTCAGCCAGTTCTTTCTTTGAAAGCTTCTGCTCACCATCTTCTGAATCTGAACCGTCTGCAGCCACTGGTTCAATGGTAGTAGATACCTCAGATTCTGCCATATCGAGAACTTTACTATCTATGTGCAGCAGCTTTTTAGGATCGCATAGCTCGTCGACATGCACCTTTTTATGGGTAAAGGCATACTCCACTCTCGCCGCAGTATTGGTAATATTGACCACTGAGATCATCACCGGTGGTACCGGATAGCCTCGCTCTTCCCAGGACTTTTTAGTTTCAAGCCAGTCAGCTCCGAGGAGATCATAGGCATTGATCACCAGATCAGGAAGCGGCTCGGTCTCCTCTGCTTTTCTGGCAAGGTCTTCTTTCACGTGCTCGTACACGTGATAAAGTTTCGACATGTAGCTCTTAGCATCGGGCAGCGCATCATCTCTGACGACAATTCTCGGCGTCTTGACCAGCCCGGATTCGATAGCATCGTTGAGCCCGAAGTCGCTGACGATCCAGCCGAACAGTGCCTCTTCGGTGCTCTTCTTGCCGGAAGGCACAAATGGTGTAGCCGAGAAATCGTAGCAGGTCAGGATGTTGCGAGCTTTATGGATACGGTCGAGGCCACTGATCCAGACGGTAGCCTCTTCCTTTTCTTCCTTGCTGAGCCCGGCCAGCTTCTCCCCGGGGACAATACGCCAGGCATGGTGAGCCTCATCGTTGATAACCACGATGTTGCTTGCTCCGGCCATGTCCTCCAGTACTTCACGCACATAAGCCTCGTCGCTCTTGGGCCCGCGCTTATCTACGCTCTTCTTCTTCTGGAGACGCTCCGCAGACTCCCACGCCAGCGCCTGCCAGTTCCTGATCATAACTTTGCCCTGACGGAGCTTTTCCCTGTCAGCGATCGGAACGATATTGAACTCATCGTAGTAGTTGCCTTCCGATGAAGGAATAAGTACACCGAGCCGGCTCTTTACTGTCAACCCGGGAGCTACAACGAAAATGTTTTTCGAATAACGGCTGTCCTGTGGATATGTTACCTTATTCAGGACCTGCCATGCAATAAGCATGGCCATAACGATCGTCTTGCCGCTGCCGGTGGCCATCTTAGAGCATAGTCGCCTGAAAGGCCCACCGTCGCCCTGAATCTGGTCGATGATCCCCACTTTATCCGCATCGGGAGCTTCAGTAAGCCAGATCAGCGTTTCGATAGCCTCAAGCTGGCAGAAGAAGAATCTGCGGTCCCGCTCCTCGATATTATGCCAGTGCTCCAGCAATCGCCGGGTAACACCAGTTGCCCCCGGATAGCCGGCTTCCCGCCACTGCTTGATGCGCGGCCTAATATCGTTGACAAGCTTGATGGAACGGAATTCACCAGGGTCGTCATAGGTTCTTGACCGCTCGGAAGCGATCAGATATCCGGCAGGCCGACGGCCTTTAATCCGCTCGAACAGCTTGACGCCTGGATTGTACGACCAGTACTCCTTCGGCTCCTCGTACGGCGAGTTGATGATGAGCTTATCGATGACGAACTTTCCCATGCTATCGTCACCCCTCACTCGACGTTGATAATCCTCAGGCTCTCAATGCCCCGGTCATCTATAATTTTTACTGCGATACGCCCATTGGCGCCCTTGGCGAAGGGCAGCGATTTCGTGCCACGGAAGGCCTCTATCCGATCTTCGTCGATCTCCGCTTTGAGGTTCCTTGCCAGCTTCGCCCAGCCATCTTTCTCCCCGGCCATCGGGAAGAACACCTGCCGAGGCATAATGCTGCGACCATCGTAGTCAGTATCCAGCATCCACATAGCGATCTTTTCCACGCCACCAGACTCGACGAGCTGAGTCCTGGTATCGTAGTAGTCGAAACCATGGACCTCAATCACGTACTTGCCCTTGTCTTCGCCGTCCATGATCCGCTCGATCGTAACGTCAGGCTGGCCGACCATCCAGAAACTTTCGTTAGTGGCTTTCTTCTTCTTGAGATCACTGGTAAGTAAATCGGCGTTCATCTGAGCTTTGAGGAGAGTTACGCCAGGCCATTTGGTTTCATCGATGTCCTTAGATGCTTCGGGGTCGAACTGGAACGCTGCGAATACCACGATCCTCGGCTTCGGCACCAGCTTCTGTGCTTCCTCGATAGCCAGCGAAACCTGCCTCTGCTCCAGCGGCGCATGCTCCGGGCCAAAGGATACAACCACACGCTGTGGGCTGGATTCCTTAGTCTCGGCGTCAGCATGCAGCCACCTCGTACCGGCTAAAGGCTCGACTCTGGAGAACTCGATCTTCTGGCCAGCACGACCACGGATGCCGGTCTTTAAAAGCTCTGATCTCCACTCGCCCTGCCTGAGAGATTCACCGCTACGGGCGATAGAGTCGTCTGAAGCAGAGGGCTGTTCAAATTCGGAGACTGGCTGGACTGTCGGGGCCGGGACGGCTTCGACAGTGAATGGACCGGTGACACGAAGCTTGGATTTGTCTACCAGAGGCTGATCATAGAGAGTTTCCTGTGCAGGTGGCTCGTTGTTTGCTATAGATTTTAAAGTAATATGCGGAACAGTCTTATACCTGAACCCGCTGCCTACGCCTTCTTCTGGGTAAGCAAGCTCATAGTAGTCGAAGATTGCGGTCATCAAGCGCTGTTTTGCGAGTGTGATGGCTACTCTGGAAGTATCGCAGGTAATCCAGCGACGGCCCCACTGTTCGGCTACGTAAGCAGTGGTGCCTGAGCCACAGGTGGGATCGAGGACGATGTCGCCGGGATCAGTTGCCATCAATAAACATCGCTCGATTACTTTATGTGACGTCTGTACAACATACAGCCTTAATGTACCAATTTGAGTACTTTCCCACCTATCAGTTAATGGTATTACTGGGAAATCATCTAAAAATCTGCGATACCTTATAACACTGCCCATTACCTCGATCCGATTTTTAAGTCCAAGATTTTTAAGTCCTTCAATTGTTGTCTTCCAATGGGTGTCTTTCCGTGGCTTATATATAATACCTTTAAATTCAAACTCATTATTTTCCTTTTTTGTAGAACCCTCTGAATATAATGGTGCTAGCTGATATCGTCTTGCCCCAGCAGGAATTTTACCAGTTAATAGTTCTTCAGGAGTAAGTCCTCTATATGTACCATCTTTTAACATGACTTTATCATAACGATCTAAAGATGTATCACCAATACTGCGTTCGAGGTATAGTCTCCTAAATTTTACATTTTTGATATCCTTAGCATACCACAAGATAAAATCTATAGTGCATCCAAGTAGATTACTTGATATTCCACCGGTTTTTTGGAATGTTATGATATTTATAAAATTATTATAACCAAATATTTCATCAAGTATTTCTCGTACATGATGTAAATTCTCATCACTAATTTGAACAAAAATACTTCCACTATCGCTCAATAGTTCTTTAGCAAGTAATAGACGATCCCTCAAATATGTCAAGTAAGAGTGAATCCCCAGTTCCCATGTATCCCTGAAAGCCTTCACCATCTCCGGCTCCGATGTCAGATCTTCATCCTTTCCATCCTTAACATCACGCTTATTCACAAAGGGCTGGAAATTAGAGCCATACTTGATACCATAGGGCGGATCAAAATAGATCATCTGCACCTTGCCAGCCATGCCCTCTTTCTCAAGTAAAGAATTCATCACCAGTAAAGAATCTCCTGCTATAAGGCGGTTTGACCAATTATGCCTGTGCTTGTAGAACTCTATAGCCTCTCGTATAGGCTCGTCCCGCTCGAAGTCAAAGAGGGATACCTGTTTGAGGGAGGTCGATTTTTTCCTGACAGCGTCGATGATCGTCCGAGGGTCGATGCGCTCGTGGACGTGTAAAGAGACGGTCGGCACATGGAAAGACGTGTGCTCGGCCTTGCCAGCCCAGACCAGCTGCGGATCGAGGTGAGGGTCGTACTGATAGGTTTTTACACCTGCATCCGGATCTGTTTCAGGGTCAACGAGCCCGACCGGAGGGTTGTTACAACGTGATTTTCCCTTGTGCTGATACTGTTCAATATCTTTCTTTTCCGAAGGTACTGCTGGCATTTGACCTCATCCCGCTGGTGTTAATATTTTAAACGATTGATTATTCTGCTTATCTAAGATATTTCTTTTGGCGAGTACAAGACAATTATTATATCAAATTATTTTCTTCTTTTTATTACTGCGCCTCTTGAGATGAGCTTAACGTCGGGGTAATATTTGTTGGCATGATCAATAGCCGGCTGAGTAAAACCCGCCTTGCTATCGAATTCCCTGATACCTTTCTCTTTTATTGATCGTATCAGTTCAGGCTTGGTAACCTTTGAGCTTCTACACTTGACTTCGCCTTTAACCCGACCTCGTTCGTAATCGTGTTTTCCTGGACCACCGACATGTTTTGCGCCGTGCTGCCTGGACTTTGCTTTCTCGTAGTTTATTCCCCGTTTTGAGTGAGATACTGCCATTATATCACGCTTGTATATCAAGCGGTGTTACCATATATAGTTAACGTACAACACGTATACATAATAAGTAACATATTTTATTGTTATATTTAGAAGGAAGATCATCACAAGTAAAATTGATCTCTTGGCGTTCCATAAAAATTAGCTCTTGGCGTGCTTGGCTTCTTGGCGGGCTTGGCGGTATTTTCGACTCGCACAGGGCCAACTTTCAATTTTTCATACCCCTACATGAAAGCCACAATTTCTCGCCTATCGAGTGCCTGGCTCTCGGAGGATCGCTGTAACACCCAAACTATCGCAGAATTATAGTCAATTGAAAAAGTATTTGTACTAATTTGCATAGGTGCTTATCCAGTTCTCACCGAAACTTTTCCTGGCGCTTAGCATACGGTAGATTTGTCGTATTGCGCTTTTTAGCTCTTCGGTGGTCAGCCTGAACAGTAATGGTAGGCGGCGTTTTAACGCTCGCCAGATCTGCTCGATCGGGTTAAGATGAGGGCTGTAAGGAGGAATATGGAGCAGGATTATGCCTAACTCCTTTGCTTTTGCCATGGCCTCGTCCGTCTTATGGGGCTTGTAATTGTCCAGAATAACCAGTATCCTTCTATACGGATTCGCTTCCCGGATCGTCTCCATGAAAGACAGGAAACAAGGGGTTTTGCCGTCTTCTTTAAAATCGACGACACTGTGACCGTTTAGCGTGTAAAAACCGTATACGTTGATCCTGGGACCACTCGTATTCCTGATCAGGGTGGGCTTATGGAAAGACCATACCCGAGGATTCGTCTTAGTTTGGGAAGAGGCTTCATCAAGAAAACCAATGATCAACTGATCAGGTGGGACCCCATCCTCTTCCTGCTCCCGGAAGGCTTCTTCAACCGTTTTTTTAAAAGCTCTTCAGCATTGTCCGGTCTGCGGTAATCCTCTTCATAGGGTTTGCCCAATTTCATCTTCCAGGAGCGGAGCATGCGGTACACGCCATTTTCAGTGATCTCCACATCAAAATCCTCACTTATCAACTCCTTAACCTCTCTGGTAGTCCAATCATCCCGTAACATCAAGAGTTCCTTCAACTCTTCCTTCTGCTCCCCCGTCAGCTTTGATGGACGGCCACTACGAGGCCGAGTCAACAATCCCCCGACACCCTCCGCATTCCACCGGCGAGCCCAGATATACGCTGAATTCTTCACCATCCGCACTTTAGCACCGGCCACCGCCACCGAATCACCATCATACAAATGAGAAATGAACAAGAGCCTCTGACTCAATTTCGGATCAGAACAATCCTTCAAAAGACTATCCAACTCATCCCGCCTCAAATGCCTGACCAGCGCAAACCGTTTTTCAACCATCAGAATAAGCTGAGAATCCCAAATACTAAAACTTTCTCATGATACTATAATAAGACTACGTAAAAAAACAATTAATTGATATCATGTTCACAACCCCCGTAAGCCGTCCTTTTATAGATACACTGAAAGCCCTTGGCCTGCCCGAAAAGAAGGAAAATAACATATACCTTGTACTCCACGTGCACGGTGATGGCATCCGGGCGCCGAAGGGCTGGAACGCCAAGATTTTCAGGAACAGTAAAAATGAACTGAAACTTGTCACCACCGACGAAGCGATCTTAAACAGGCTATTGAAGGGCGGACCAGGAGTGGCTAAGAAAGAAGATGCTCCTCGGGCGACGCCCATAGTAACTCCGCCGCTGCCAAAGCATACTGCCAGTACAGCCTTAACTGATTTCGGCATGGAAGACTGTAAGCAGCCCGAAGCCCAATTAGTGATAAAAGTTGATGACTCGGGCTGGGGCTTTCCCCTTGGGGGAGTCATGATAGGCGCGACAGATGGCAGCCGGGTCGAGACGGGAATTATTGAGCTCAAGTATTTCCAGGAAGGATTGTTCGAGTCTAAAGAGTATCTCGATGAAGCGGCCCATATTACTGTCGAGCTGATAAATAAGCTGGGTGCTACGAAGGATAATTCACGGGTGGAAATATGCCCCGGCTACATTAACTCGAAGAGCTATACGGCTATTAAGTACAGAGGCTACAGTGTCGAGAAAAAGGAGATCACCGGGTTGTTGCAAGATGAGCTGGAGAAGAGGTTTTTCGAGTACGTCAAAGGGCTCGGTTATGAGTCTTACTACGATCCCAAACAGACGAAGAGTATAGGCAAGAATTTCAACGAGGTGATCGCCTGGATAGACAAAGATAGAGCTGAAAGGATGAAGCTCGCAAAATCCGGGTGGAAGTACTTTAAAAGATAGTTATGAACAGATAACATCGAATAATCGTGCATCGAGAGACAGACACATCAGGCAATATATCGACAATGGAGCCTGGCCAGAAACCAGTTCGGCTGCGGCTACGATAAAACGATCCTGCTGATCGACATCAAAGACTCGAACGGCAACCTCATAAGAGATCACCACTGGTTCCGCTCGAACGGTTACATCGAGGCACTGCAATTGCAGCCCGGCGATAGCGTCGAGTTCATAGCGAAACAAGTGATGATTGCCAAGGGCTATAAAGGCAGAGACCCGGTAGGCAGGGCGCAATCCCCGAAAGTAAAAGTGCCGGGGCTGGCGATGGAGGGGATTTCTAAGGTTCTGCAGGCGACATGATAACGACTATGAAGTGATTAAGCCCTCGATGTTCAGGGAAACACATGAACAATATTTTACTCATTAATAATAGCTCTTCTCGGATTGTCGGATGAGAGATAGGCCACGGAAAATTGGCTGCCGACCCTGCATGGGTCGTAAATACTGCCACGAATGCCTTATCTGACCAGTAACTTTTAACACAGGTTTTTCAGCCCGTAATCAGGGTTTGGTAAGTGGCGGTTTAAAATTCCTCATTTGTGGCGGGTTAAAAATACCCAAATAAGATAGCAGGTTTTAATACCACCGAACACTCCTGGAGGCTTACGAGTACCTGGAGGCCGGGAGGCAGGGGAGTGCCCGTGAGATCAGAGAGAACGATCTCAATGGGAGGATCAGGGAGGTCTGGGAGATCAGAGAGGAGTATAGTGAGTACCCGGAGGATCAGAGAGGCGAAAACATAAGAAATTTTATCACTATTACAAGTGCTTTCATGGCAAATGATCTGCCGAATTTCGAAAGTCACTACTGGAATGTTATGTACGAGTGCCCGTACCGTTTACACGAAGTACGCGAAGTACTCAAAGTACGGTAAAACGGCATGCTGGAACATGATCATATCGTAAAACTTCGCGTACTTCGCGTACCTTGCGTACTTCGTGTAAACGGTACCTGACTCCCCTAAAAGTATCAAGAATGACAATAATCAATATTATTCTCCCAGACCTCCAGTCCCTCACCTTCCTCCCCTCTGATCTCCCTGACCACTCTGACCTCTCCCTGAGAAATTGTCTTCCTGATCTCCGGACACTCCTCTGACCCCCACCTCAGGGAACTCCCGAAACTCCCCGGACAAGTAATCCATTTTCCCCCGATCGGACCACTCATCAAGGTAAAGTGTGAGACTGGCGGCCCGGCAGCCCACATAGAATTATTGCCACGGATCGATCTAAACTACACGACCACGGAGATTGGCGATACCATAGTCGTCGAGTGCCTGCTGGACATAGATTTTGACGCTTTTGCCACCATACTTTCGAGAAAATCGTCGGAGGGAACAATTGAGAAAGCTTGAGAGGGGCAGATTTACTGATATCGGCCGGTGGTGGGGCTACCACCGGGAGGCAGGTCTGAGAAAGGAGATCGAGATCGACGCCGTCGGGCTCAACAGAGAGACCGGCGAAGCGGGTTTCTTCGAGTGCAAGTGGAAAGAGCTGAGTCAAGCAGAAGCCTGGACAATCCTGGATGATCTAAAGCAGAAGGCCGCATACGTCGAGTGGCAAAACCATAGCCGCAAAGAGGTGTATGGCATATTCGCCAGGAAAATTTATAGAAAGGATAGTTTGCGCGAAGACGGGTTCATCGCCTACGATCTCGATGATCTACAGTGGACGAAGTAATATTAGGAACGTAATCCTTAGGATTACGTTCCTAAGTTATTAGTCACGGAAAACATCAAAGGAGATTATCAACGATTATTGATACATCTTAAAATTATCATTGATAATTAGCAATGATTAGTCGGCTATGCAGCTAATAGATACATATCCACCATTCTTTTATATTCGCAGATTGCATAATAGGAATTGATTAGGGAGTACATATCGACGCTGCAACTCAAGAAGACCTGAAAACTATACGGGAGGTTATCTTAGAGGAGCTTAGCGACGTAGAAGCGATCTACCTGTTCGGAAGCGTAGCAAAGGAAACTCAAAATGAAAAGAGTGACTACGATATTTTGGTATTTGTAAAAAAATACCCTGCGGATAAATTGAAAATCATATCGAGAATCAGATACAACCTTCTGGGAAAGATAAAAAGACCCCTTGAAATTTTCATGCTGGATGTTAATGATCTGAACTATCCATCTCCTTTCCTGTATGAGGTTTACCACAACAATAAGCTGCTCCATGGTAAAAATAGTATAGTTCGGTGCAGAGACGCCATCAGCAAGATGAAGCCCCTGGTTTTGAATGGGGTAAAAGTTGGGTATTATGTCTAGTTTAGCAGAAGCCCGAGCTGTAAGATATTTACTCGATGCATCATATGATAAGTCCTTAATAGACGCTGCTATTAAAGAAAATATCCCCTCTTTAGCGTTGTTCCATATGGAGCAACTATGCGAGAAATCAACGAAAGCCTGCCTGGCGATATTGAGCATTTTAATCACGAAAGAGCATGGTTTTAGCTACTATGTCGAAGCAATTACCAAGAGCGAAAGATGAACTTTTAAAGTACTTTAAATCGAGTTATTCTGAGTTCATAACGAGATAGACAGAAAATATTGCTTATATACTTCGATCAATTATCCTAAAATCAGAAGAATTAGATACTTCAGGAAATCAACTACCTGTATGCAGATATGTTCCTAACTGTACCCTATCTCTCTTTTATAATATTTCCAGGAGCACCATGAATCTTCCTGACTTTCCCTAAATCGCCGGTACATTATTTGCCTCAACATTTATAGTTTCACAGATCGCAATTATCAATAATTCTTGAGTAGTAACATATAAATATGTTATATGTCATTTATACAATACATTACGTAATTAAGTGCCTGCACCTAAAGCCCAGGCACAGACATCATGGGAGGTATTTGCATTGTCCGATCAGATCATCAGAAACTCGCAGTGTAGCTGTGAGATCCAGTTCGACGAAGTTCTCACTCACCAGATCCGTCAGCACCTCGACCAGAACCTGTGCCAGGAATACATAATAAAACTGGCCGAGGAAAAGCGGAAGAGTAGGAGCTACCATGGCTAAGTCCCTGTCCAGAGCAAATAAGGAACAGCTCAGCATTCTATGGGACTTCACGCTGCCGGAAGCCGAACGGATCCAGGCGTCGATCAAGCTGGCAGAAACAGGCAACAGCGATCTGGCAGTGACCTTCGTCGAGTTAATCAAGCTCGACCGATCTCCGGCGATGCGCAGATCGGCCATAGCGGCGCTGGGCATGATCGCAAAAGTATCTTCCGCGGACATGTCGATAGTCAGGACCCTGGAGAGGATAATAGCATCAGACTGGGACCCGGCCGTCAGGAGCGAAGCAGAGATCGCTTTAAGCAAGATCCTGAAGCGATATGAAAATTTTTGCGTACCCGGCAAACGTTGGCCGTCTCGTAAGAGAAGGCGCAGCAATGGAGCGGATAAAAGTTCCGCCAGTGTAGGGGGAGACAAAACCTGGATCATAGACGGAGAACTGGTGCGCCAGAGCCTGAAAGGGCCGGGATAAGCCGATTAAGATTATTACAGGAGGGGTTGAATTGGCATGTTTAGATTCCATTTACTACGTATTTCGGGCAACCGATGGACCCTGGATCAACGAAGGGCTGGATAAGCCCCTGTTCGAGATCTGGGTGGGCTCGGGAAGCCAGGAATGGATGGAAGTGCATTATACGGCCATGGGACTATGCCCCCTGGAACATATCACGCGATTCGTACCGGAGAAGCCGGGCATGGCTGCTTCGCTGGTGGATGCCTGCATCCTATTCTACCCCGCACACTTCAATGCTTGCGAGTCTCTGGAAAAGGTGAGGCAGGAGCTTGAAGCGCAGGTCGCAGGAACAGGTTTCCTCGACCTGAGCAATGCAGATAAGGATTTTCTGGCCATGTGGAAAGCGCTGAGAGAAGAGGCGATGCAGAAAATGGTGGGGCTAAAAGTGTGCAAGACCAAGTTTGAGCACGTGGAAAAATTTACCGGATAATTATATTGATATCCAGGAGTAATGATAGATATCTTGAAACTTTTTTAGATATTCGTCATTCATATCCTCCGGAACCTCTGGCCCCTCACATTCCTCCCCTCTGATCTCCTGACCTCTCTGACCTCTCCCTGAGATCGTTCTCTCTGATCTCCGGTGCCTCCGAAACCTCCTTGTTGTCCAGCTTGCGCACACGTATCCGGCAAAACCGGAGGTTGGGGAGTGCCAGGAGATCAGGGAGACTTTTTTCAAGGGGAGGTCAGAGAGGTCAGGAGGTCTGAGAGGAGGAAGGTGAGTGGCCGGAGGATTGGAGAGGAAAAATCAGCTGTCGGGAATCGCCTTGAGAACGCCTGCATTCGCAGGCGTTCAACAGGCGAACATCCTGGTATAGGAACTGTAAAAATTTAGGATGAAGATAATGCATGAATAGTAGCCCGGGGATCCGTTTTGAGGTGGACATTTTAGAGGTTTAACACTATGGAATTTATCCCCGGACGACATTTAGGATAATCGTTAACTGTTTACCATCTCAAGCCCGGATATGTCAAGGTCATAGTTTTTCAGCGCAGCCATGACCCCGACAGTCCTGATGCAGTCGTTCAAGGCATCATGAGCATCGAGCCCGAGGATTGCCGGGTCCTGCACATACTTATCCACGTACTTTTCGAGGCTTGCCATCTTCTCAGGCTGCAGTTCTACCCACTTGCGTATGGGCGACTCCATTTTGCCCATTTTGAACAGGATGTCGACGAAGTGGCGGTCTACCCTGTGGTTCCATGCGGCGGCCGGTATTTCGCCGTGCTTCTCGTAGAATTTCCGGATCTGCCCGCACACCTCTTTCGGCTTCGGAGCAGCCTCCAGGTCCTCCGGATAGATGTGGTGGAAGATCGAGGTCTCCTCTACTTTCGAGGGGTTCGGGATCCGGATCAGCGTGTGAAAGCTGTCGAGGCACCGGATGGCTTTGCCCTCCTCATCCACGCCGGCAAGGATGATGCCGATGCTGACGGGATAGTCGTCATCGACAGGGTTTGCTTTATCGAACTTTCCGAGGCCGGTCATTTCTAAGTCAACAACGGTCAAGAATTCCACGTTCGATCACCTACTGATTGTGCAATAGTACTATAGTATTACATGTTAATATATGTTGTTATGAGTCGTTATATTTCACTACATATTTGGATAACAGCAAATAACTTATATACGGATTGTTACCATATCACTACCAGGTGCCTGCTGTGGTATCGGTAACAGTATACGATGGTGCGGAGACGATCGGCGGTAATAAAATCTACGTGGAAAACGGCGGCAGCGGAGTCTTTCTGGACTTCGGCATGAACTACTCGCGCTACAATGAATACTTCAACGAATATCTCTGCGACAGGGATACGAGGGGCATTCACGATCTGCTCCAGCTGAACCTGATACCTAAGCTGAACATATACCGTGACGATCTCCTGACGAGTGACACTTGCGGCTGCGTGAGGTCGTATGCCCGGCCGGATGTGAAAGCGGTGCTGCTGAGCCATGCCCATATGGATCATACCGGCAACATGGGGCTGCTGGATCATGCTATACCATTCGTGGCGTCGAGCCTGAGCCTGGCGATCCTGAAGGCACAACAGGACGTCTCGAGAAACGCCGGCACCAGCGCAGAGGCAGCCTACGTCAAGCCCCGTGTGCCTGGCGATAACCCGCTGGTCTGCGGCTCGGCCGGGACGAAAACGCCATCAGTCGGAAGAGACCTCTATGGGCTGACAGAGCCGGCGGCCAGATTGCACGACCTGATGGCAGCCAATCCTCTCAAGTCAAAGCCTTACCGGCCAGGCCACATCGGCCACCTCTCCGAGCTGGATCTGCCCTTTGAAGTGGACGCCTATCCCATGGACCACTCGATCTGCGGCGCCGTCGCCTACCGGCTCAAATCACCAGACGGCACCATATTCTACACAGGCGACTTCCGATTCCACGGCGAAAACGGCAGCCAGAACATGGATCGCCTCGTCGCCGGTGCCAGGGAAGCTAATGTGCTGATCGTCGAAGGCACCAGGACAGGCCGGGAAGGTGATCACCCTACGACGGAGAGTGATGTTTACGAGCATTGCAAGGCTGCCGTCGACAGTACGGATAAGCTGGTGATCGCTGATTTTTCTGCCAGGAACTTCGAGCGGCTGGAGATGTTTGCCAGGATTGCCAGAGAAACTGGCAGAGAGCTGGTGATCACGACCAGGGACGTCTACCTGCTTGCTGCACTTGAGTGCGCAGACGGCAGGTGCAGGATGAGTAACTTACTGGTCTACGACGCGATCAGCGACAGTAAATCGGGCTGCGATCAGCGGCTGGTGGAGCGAGAGTATGCAGATCGATTGCTGAGCCCCATGGAAATATCAAGAAATCCGGGGAACTACATTCTGTGCTTCTCTTTCTATGATATGAAGCACCTGCTGGACATCAAGCCGAACGACGGATTGTACATCTATTCGTCGAGCGAGGCGTTCTCGGAGGAGCAGGAGATCGATCACCTGAAGCTATTCAGGTGGCTCCGGCATTTCAACATCGAGACCCGGGGCATCAGGCTGGCTACCGAGAATGGCCGGCCCGAAATAACGACAGAGCCCGGCTATCACGCATCAGGTCACATTGCCGGAGATGAGCTGGAAAAGTTCATTGACAGAATTTCACCGGACATCATTATACCTGTTCACACCACCGCTCATTCGTGGTTTACAAGCCGGTTCCACGAAAAAGTCAGGTGCCTGAAAGACGGGGAAAGTTTCAGCCTGAATTAAGAAGAAGATGATAAACATTTTTTATTGTTATGTGACAATGAAAAAAGTTAAGTACTTTTAATGACAATATCTTTCTAGAATTTTATGGCAGAAGCTGGCATTCATATCATCCCTGCCGGCCTGGAATACGATAGGATTATTAAGCCGCTGTTCAAGGATTTTACAGTAAAGAAAGCGTATCTCCTGGTCCAGGACCCGAAAAAGGAAAAAGAGGAATATAAGAAGCAGACGAAAGTAGTCAATACTTTTATTGAAAAAATTAAAAAAGTCCCCATAGACTGGGAAGAAGTTCACGTGAACTTATACGATTTCAACGACATTTTTAAAACATCATATGATTTGATCCACCGGGAAGTCCAGGCGAACAATAAAGTCTACGTCAACCTTTCTTCTGCACCCAAAATCATGCAGGTCGCCCTCACGCTCGCCAGTTTTCTAAATAATTCCAAGGGCAGCGTAGAACTTTACTATGTCGAGCCAGAGAAGTATTATGAGGGCGCCTTGATAAGCGCCACCCAGAAACTTTTAAAATCGGGCGTTTCCGAAGCTGACGTAATCAGGGAGATCAAGGAACTCGCTGCGGAAATACACGAGCATGGGCTGGCGGCAGGAGAGGCAAGAATACACAGGTTCCCCCCGTTCCCGCTGGCAAAACTGACAGATACGGAACTGGAGATGCTTAAGATTTTGAGAGAGAAAGAGCTTGTTTTCCAGAAGAAGAAAGTTCAGGCCGACGAGGACAGGTATGTAAACTCGATCAAAGAGATGAAAGAGCTTCTCGACAGAGACCTTAAAACTGAAGTGCCCCGGTCTAACGTAAAGTATTATCTTGATAATCTTGTAGAGTTAAACCTTATCGAAACCGAACGCTATAAGAAAGAGTTGCGGATCAAACTCACGATTGCAGGCTCGTTATTTGCGGACACAAGAATAAACGCAAGATGATCATTTAAATTTTTAAACAAATCACTTTAAAAAATTAAAGTAAACAATAAATAGTTAAAGTACGTTATTTAAAAAATTGTAGAATGTTCGCAATCGAAGAGATTATCAGCTCGAAAAACTGCATGCATATCATCAGGCAGTTCCTTTATAGGCCGGATATCGAGAAGTATCAGGCTGAAGTTGTTAAAGATTCAGGGCTTTCTTACGTCACAGCAACCAGATGCCTGAATACGCTTGTCCTTGGTGATTTCCTCCACGAGAGCTGGAAAGGCGGGCTTAAGATATATAAACTGAAAAGTGACAGCCCGGTCGTTAAACATCTGAAAAAATTTTTCAATGTAGCTGCTGTTTACGAAGCAGTAAAACATTTCTCAGGCCAGGGCTTTGAGTTATACCTCTACGGCTCTGCCGCGAGAGGCGAGGATACGGAAGACAGCGACATAGATATTATTATCATCGGAAAGATTGACAATCGTGCACTTGTGGAAATCTCCGACGGAATTGCGAGAGATATGAACCGCCGGGTTAATCCGATGGTTAAAACCCCCATAGAGTTCGCTGATCTTTCAAGGACCAACACGGCATTTTACGAAAGCATCATTCGCGATAGGATAAGGATTATATGACTACGTTTGAGGAATGCTTGAAAAAAGACTTGATAAAGCCCCACCCTTACGATCGACAGAGCATCGAGAACGAGCTTGCTCAGTCAGAGTTCGATCTACAAAGGGCAAATGTTAGCGCTTCCGCAGGAGATTATAAGTGGGCGACCGTACAGGCATATTATTCGATGTTCCACGCTGCCCGGGCCCTGCTTTATCAGAATGGCTACAGGGAAAAGAGCCACATATGCATCGAATTATTCCTTGGCAAGCTGGTCAATGAAGGGAAGCTGGATCAACGGTACAGGGACTACTTTGAAGCCGCTAGAGACCTGAGGGAGAGGGCAGACTATGACTCTTCCTATTCTGCAGAAAATGCAGAGAAATCGATGGTTAATGCCCGTGATTTCCTGGACAAGATAAAATCACTGGTTACGCCGCCGACTTCACAAACTTAGATCCTTTTTAGCATTATAGCCATAACACCCGGCTTCGCCGCCATCCTCATCGGGTCGAACCCCATGATGGCCCCCTCGAGCCCCGATGTGCCGGCAAGCAGATCCCTATTCTGCCGCTCCTTGATCTCGTCGAAAATCCTCTTGTAAGCCACACAGTGCGGGTCCACGGCCTTGATCTTACCATCAGTCGGCACGATCGCATTATAGGGACACCCGCCTCTGCAGTACCGGATGTGTGCGCACTCCTTGCAGTTCTTATCCACGAACTTCTTAAACTTCTCCATGAGCTTGCCCGCTTTTGAGCTCATCAGGTCTTCCATTGTCGGCTTATCCTTCACGTTGCCCATGACGAATTTGGGCATGCCGATAAACCGGTAGCAGGGATATATGCTACCATCCGGCCCGACGGCGAAGGTGTCTCCCATGCAGTCCACGAAGGTGCATACTACACCGTGCCGCTTGAAGACGCACTTGCACAGGTGGTCGATGTTCATGACCTCGAACCGGCCCCAGTTCTCTAAATATGTATCTAAAAGGTAGACCAGCAGTTCCCCGTACTCCCCGGCGTCCAGCGCCCACTTGCCGGGGTCGTCGCCCTTGATGGAAGGCAGCGCAGGGTGCAGCTTGAGGTTCCAGCCGTTGTCCATGAAGAACTGGATGATCTCGTCCTTGTGCTTTATGGAGTGCGAGGTGAAGGTACAGATGAACTTCACGTCCAGGCCGTTCTCTCTGGCGATCGTGTAGCCCTTCATCGTCTTTTGATAGTAGCCTTTGCCCCGCTGGAAGTCGTTGACATCCTCCGGCCCGTCCAGGCTGGAGCCTATGGGGATGTTATACTTAGCCAGCACTCTGGCAATCTCCGGCGTCATCAGCCAGAGGTTGGTCTGCATCGCAAAGGCGACGTGCCGGTCTTTCAGGCCTTTCTGCAACAGCGGCAGCGCTTTCTTATAGAAGTCCGCCCCGGCCAGCAGCGGCTCTCCCCCGTGGAAGGTAAACGTGACGTTGTCATCCCTGAACTCCTTCAGCCATGCCACGATATCCTTGACCGTGTCGAGGCTCATGACGGGGGAGTTAACATCCGAGCTCCAGCAGTAGTGACACTTGGACGGACAGCCCAGCGTCGGAATGATCATCACGTGGAACGGCATCCTGAAACGACCTCTTGAATAATAAGGAAGCGTATGGCACTCGAGAACAATAAAGTTTCGCTATCTGAAGAACGACCCGCGAACATGCGTCATGGAGATATCGATAACCATAGAGAACACAGAGGCTCACAGATTGACTGTTTACCACAGAGGCACAGAGGCTCACAGAGAAACGGTTCACCACAGAGGCACAGAGAAACACAGAGACGCACAGAGATTTCTAAAATTACTGGATTTGTCCTATACTTGCTGTAATAATCAGATTATCCCCCAGAGCGTCTGATTTAAGGTTCGTATTTACAGTAAAGTTGCCACAATACTATATTATGGGGCCGGATAGCAATTTTATCCTGTATATTCTCTGTGTATCTCTGTGCGTCTCTGTGCCTCTGTGGTAAGCCGTACTTCGTGAACCTCCGTGAACCTCTGTGCCTCTGTGGTGAATAATTTACGATGCCAGTATTGCGGAATAAAGTTCAGAAACTATATCTGCTTTTCTGGACTTCAGCCAGCTCTCCGGCCATATATTTTTCGTAAGCTTCCCGCACCGTGCCTTCGGCACCTGTAAAAACTCTAATACCCCGGTCTATCAATGGCGTGCTCATGCAGGTGCCCATCATTCCCGCCAGCACGATTTCGACGCCATGGTCGGCGAGGAAGTCGGGGAGGTTTTTGTCAGTACTGCCGTATGTCTGCTCATTAGTGATCACGCTTACACTATTGATCCGGCCTTCGTCCGCGTCGACGATGGCAAAAGTTCCGGTCCGGCCGAAGTGTTCGAATACCATGGATGTGAGGCCTGCGTAATCGTCCACAGGTAGCGCGCATCGGGTCATACTTGATATTTTAACCTGGCAATAGTATAAAAGTTGTTAAGGATGTCTCTCACCCTGTCTATTGGCCCTGTGGCCTTCATCCGACGGCCATTATTCACTGCAGTTAAGATCGCACTTGTTCTCTTCGTGCAGGTGTTCTCTGGTCGCATTACAGTAGGGGCAGTTCTCCGGCTTCTTGCAGTCGATCCCGAACTTTTTATTGCAGGAGTCGCAGGAGTACACGCATTTTGCAGGCAGTTCGACATAATCCCTGCATGGCGGAGTCTTCGAATAACCGGTGTGGGTGATGGGGCATGAGTCCTTGTGGAAGATCAGCGAGTTGATGTAGTCGATCTGGGGCACGGTCGTATACTTTTTACAGTCGTCTGTCCGGCCGCACACCGGGCATATCAGCTCATCGCAGTCGACCTGACTGGCCTCGACCTTGAAATACGTCATACACGAGGGGTTCGGACATTCGCGTCCGACCATGCCCTGAGGGTCGGTTTTAAGCGGGTAGCGGCGGGACTCTGCCATTATGATTGCCTCTTTAAAAAATTGTACGCCTTGTAAGCTTATAGCTTTGTTGACGGAAAGAAAAAATTTAGTTGAGGCCGTCCTGATTACGTGACTAGTACTTGCGGTAAATCCTTGACATACCGTAGATTGACAGTATCAAAGCAATCACTGGCAGCACTGCAAGTGTCGGGGTCGTAGCAGGAGTGGCCGTAGGAGTGACAGTAGGAGATACCCATGAAGCAGGTATATCGGTAGGCTCTGGCGACGGGCTTACAACTTCCGGCTTCGGCGTCGTAGTAGCGCCCGAAATGCTTTCGGCGGCCTGAACGGTGGCTATGTCCACATCTGTCGCTTTGTACCCGTAAAAGTACGCGTACTGGGTATTATTGACTGTATACAGGCCCAGTACCCCGGTGTCGTCGCAGATGAAGACTTTGCTGTCGTCACTGCTGAAGACTCCCCGGGTGGGAGACTCCCAGTCGCTGACGTTGACCAGCCGCCGGGAAGTAAAGTCCTCGAGGTTCACCTCATATACCCTGTTGTTCTCCCGGTCGGTGAAGTAAGCGGTTTTCTGGTCATTGCTGACTGTCAGGTAGGGGACGAAGAAGGATGATGAGATTCCCACCGGGCGAGGCGTGTAAGACCACCCCTCTACCCCTGTATAATAGTTATAATTCAAGATGTTGATTTCCCCGAGCTTATCCGTGCCCAGCAGCCGTGTGCCGCTAAGAGCGCTCAGATAGCCGATCTCGCAGTTGAGGTGATACGAGTATATAGCGTCATCATAGCTATCGTACACGAACAGCTCGCTGGAGCCGGGCGCTGCAAAGTAGGCCTTGTTTACGTCCATGTCCCTGGCTGTTGTCAGGGTTGTATACCTGTCTGTATCGATGGTTTTTTCAGATGTTTTACCGGTAGCCGTATCGAGGATGATGAAACGGGTAGCCGTGACGACGTAAACGTACCGGTCGTCCGGGCTGATGCCGATGTCGCCCGCACCATCGTCTGGCAGCGAGTACCGGGCAATGACAGTCTGGTTAGCTGTGCTGATTACGTAGAAGCCCGAGGTAAGACTTCCGGAACTGGCCACGTACACACGCTTGCCATCATTGCTCGCCACTACGACCGAGGGCTTTTCGATGGAAATCGTAGCTACTTTGGCAAACGAAGAGGCCGAGACATCATACACGTGCACCAAATCGTGATTATAGTCAGCCGCATAAAGTAAGTCGACATAGCCGGACCCTGTGTCAGCGGTCGCCAGTGACACACCTGCAAGAGCCAATATCAGGAGGACGGCCAGGAATATAATCGATAGTCTTGCCTTTACGCTCATTTTTACACCAGTCACAGTCTGCAATTATAGCCTGACCCACCTCGCGAGCGGCCATTAATATAGTCCGTTAGTTGCTCTTTGGTATTAAGAGTGACGATACAAGACCATATGGAGTACAAGCTCGTGTGAGGAAAATTTTTCCGCTGACTAATAATCCGGGCAACACAGGCCACAGAGTTTTTATGAAAACAACTGGATAGATTTGGTTATAGAATGATAGATCTGAAAAGTAGCTCGAGGCAAACTAATCATAGCCTTCTAAAATTAATCAGAGTAAATGCAGATTACCTGTTGCTCCCGGACTCTGGCCTGTGGAAGTTGCACGACGAACTTATGGCCGAGTACAGGCAGTCCAGAGCGGAAGGTAAGATACCGGCAGGCGACAGGCTGGATACCTCGCTGCTCGACGTCAAGATCGAGCTGGCAGAACGCCTGCTGAAGGCATGCTGTTTCTGCGAGCGCCGGTGCGGGTGCGACAGGTTCCGGAAAGCCGGAGCCTGCGGAGCCGATGCTGTATCCAGGATTTCATCCGAGTTCCTGCACAGGGGAGAAGAGCCCGAGCTGATACCCTCGCACACCATCTTTTTCGAGGGCTGCAACTTTACCTGTGCCTACTGCCAGAACTGGGCTATCGCCACCCGGGCCAGAAGTCCTCCTCTTGACGTTTTGCGGATGTGCAGGGTCATCGAAGCCCGCAGAGGACAGGGCAGCGCTAACGTCAATTTCGTCGGCGGAGATCCCATACCACACCTGCACACAGTCCTGAAGATCGTCAGGTGCATGCCAGAGGAGCTGCCGGTGATCTGGAACTCTAACATGTACATGACCCCTGAAGCCATGAAGCTGCTGGACGGCGTGGTGGATCTGTACCTGGCCGACTTCCGGTACGGCAACGATGAGCACGCATACCGGTATTCTGGCATCAGGGACTACTGGAAGGTCACTACCAGAAATTTCCTTGAGGCGAAGCGCCAGGCCCGGGTGCTGGTGAGGCAGCTGGTGCTGCCCGGGCACGTCGAGTGCTGCACGAAGCCGATAGTTGAGTGGTGCGCGGAGAATCTGGGCAAAGACGTGCGGTTCAACCTGATGTTTCAGTACCATCCAGAGCACAGGGCTGCTGTCCACCCGGAGATAAACCGGCCGCTGAACATGTCGGAAATTCGCCGGGCGACGGAAATAGTAAAGGCGGCGGGGCTGACCAACCTGGTATAGCGCTTGCTATTATTTGCGGTCTTCTATTTAAACAAGTAAGCCAGATAACTGTTTATGGCCACGCCACAAGAAAATGACGAAAATTATAATGCCTGTATCTGCAACGGGTGCCCCAGCTTTCCGGGCAACGATAAAAAGCTGTACTGTGCCAGAGGCAAGAGCGATAAGAAGATTGTAATGGAAGGCTGCATATGTCCTGCAGGCTGTCCGGTCTATGCCCAGCACAAGCTGAGGGACATGTATTACTGCATTAATGGAAAGGCAAAGTAAGCCCCGGCGACCGCAAATGCCGCTTATCCGGGCTTAATAATATATTTATGCGGTAATAAATTATTATACATGCAGCAGGCCGGAGCCACAGGCTCGACAGATCTTCGAAAGCTGACGGAGCAGGACATTAGTAAGCTCTTCAGCCCCAAAATACTGGAGCGGGGCATCGAATATTTCGAGGAGGGTCGCCTGCAGCGGCCTTTTGTATACAGAAGCAGTATTATGGCAGAGTGCCATGGCACCCAGCCTGAGAATTACCACACCAGTATCGACGTCAGAGACGATAATATCGTGGCGTCGTGTACCTGTCCATATGCTTTTGGGTACTGTAAGCACATTGCGGCAGTGCTGTACGCCTGGGTGAAGCGGCCTTCGGCCTTCGCGGACCTCGGGGAGAGCGAGGAGATTCTGAGCCGGCTGGACAAGAGCCAGATCGTCGAGATCGTCATGGACATGATCCGTTATGATCCCGACGTCATGTACGTGATCAACCTTCGCCTGACGTCTGCCGGAGAACTTACGGACTTCACCCGCCGGGAAGTCGCCGCCATCTTTTCCGAGGAGTACGTAGACTACCTCAACGTCCGGGAGATCGTGAAGAAGCTGGACATTTTCCGGGAATACGCCTCGGACCTCGCGAGGGAGAAGAAAACTGATACAGCCCTTGCATTGATAGAGCCGGTCATCGATGCGATCGTCGCTAACTATACCCGCCTGGACGATGCTGACGCACTGATGGCCAACTTTTTCGGGGCGGCCATGGACATGTATGGCAGCCTGCTCTCCGTGATTAAAGACGAGGGGAAGTTGCGGATTCACCTGACCAGAGCCCTGGACTGGTATATGGACGCAGAGTGGGGGCTGGAAAGCGACGTTCTGAAGTTTTTGGCTGATTACCCGGTGCGGCTGGGCCAGAACAAGTATATGATCGACGCAGTTGAGCTGAAGATCTCTGATTTTAAGCGCAGCTTCATATCCACCAGCCCGAAGTACTCGGAGGAGCACGAGTACATCGACGAGCGCATTGGAAGGCTGAACATCCTGAGGTCCGAGCTTCGCAGAAACGCTTTCCGCTGAGGGATCACCTGTGAGCGGGTGGCATGATCGTCCGTTAGACGAAGTGCTTACCAGCATGAACACTTCGCAGACAGGGCTGACTTCCCGGGAAGCTGCAGAGAGACTGCTGCGCTACGGTAAGAACGAGATATCAGTCGATTCCGGCCCCGGGCTGCCAGCCATTATAGCCGCCCAGTTCAGTAACTACATTGTCATTATCCCGGTGATCGCCAGCATCATAGCGCTGGCCGTCGGTAATTTCCACGATGCCGTCGTCATTGTCATTATCGTCCTCTTAAATACTACGATAGGAGTTTTTCAGGCGCTACAAGCCCGGCGATCGATCAATGCGCTGAAGCGGCTGTACAGGTCGGAAGCGCACGCAATGCGGGATGGTAAAGTCGGTGACGTGGACACCGCTGACCTCGTGCCCGGCGACGTGATCATGATCAAGGCAGGTGATCGGCTGCCGGCAGATGCCCGGATCATCGCATCCGACGGCCTGTCGGTCGATGAGTCGATGCTGACCGGGGAATCGGTGCCCCGCAGTAAACAGGAGATGGTCCTGCCGGAGAACACCCCGGTGACAGACCGGGCTAACATGCTCTACATGGGCACGAATGTGCTGGACGGGGAGTGTGCCGCTGTAGTGGTAGCCACCGGAGCGCAGACGGAGATAGGCAGGATCTCGGCGATGGCGGGAGGGGCGAAGAAGCCCAAAATGCCTCTCGAGAGAGCGCTGGACCGGCTGGGAAGAATATTCGGCATCAGTGTCGTCATTGTTTCTGCCTTTGTCTTCCTCACCGGAATCATCAGGGCACAGCCGCCTCTCGAAATGCTCCTCGCTGCAGTCAGCCTGGCAGTTGCGACAGTTCCCGAAGGCCTGGCAGCCACAATAACCATCGCTCTCGCCACGGGGGCACGCCGCATGGCCAACCATAAAGCTATCGTACGATCGCTGCCCATCGTGGAAGCGCTGGGCAGCACGGATGTCATCTGCACGGATAAAACGGGCACCCTGACGAAGAACGAGTCACGGGTGAGGACAGTATACACTTTCGACAGAGACCGTGAGGCGTATTCCATAGAGCATACGGATGACCCGGACCTTCGTATGATGTTTGAAGTGGCCGGCGTATGCAACGATGCTATAGAAGAAAAATGGAACCAGGTTACCCGCTATCATGGCAACCAGTTAGACATAGCCCTGTACGATTTCCTGAACCGGCTCGGCTTCGACAAGGCCGGCTACGATCGGGCATATCCCCGTCTTTCAGGCATACCCTTCCGGCCGTCGATCAAGATGATGATAGTCGTAGCCGGAAGCCATGAGGCCCCGAGGCTGTACGTGAAGGGAGCGCCGCTGGCGGTGCTGGAGAAGTGCACAAAAAAGCTCTCCTCGGGCAGGGAGAGCACCTTGAGAGAGGAAGACCGGGAGAGAGTGAGATATGCGAACGATCGCCTATCATCACGTGGCATGAGGGTGCTCGCCTTCGCTTACCGAGACCTGTCGCAGGAGGATATTAGCGATGTGTGGTCGCTGACTCACGATCTGACGTTCGCTGGCCTGACAGGATTCGAAGACCCGATCCGGGACAACGTCAGAGAAGCTATCCAGACGTGCAAGGATGCCGGCATAGACATCGTGATGATAACGGGCGATCAGGAGCTTACGGCAGTCGCAGTCGCTAAAGAGCTGGACCTTTTTCACCCGGGCGATGAGGTGATGACGGGTGCCGAGCTGGATCTGACTCCCGAGGATGTCCTGAAGGCGAAGGCGGACCGGGTAGCTGTCTACGCAAGAGTGGTGCCGGAACAGAAGATCCGGGTAGTAAGAGCACTGCAGTCGAATGGCAAGGTCGTGGCGGTAACCGGCGACGGCGTGAACGACTCCCCGGCGCTGAAACTGGCAGACGTGGGCATAGCGATGGGCGCCACAGGCACGGAAGTGGCCAAGGAAGCTTCCGACATCGTCCTGCAGGACGATAACTTTTCCACGATTGTAGAAGCGATCTATGGCGGACGGGTGATCTACGATAACATCCGCAAATTTGTCAAGTACCTGTTCACCAGCAACGTGGGCGAGGTAGCGACCATCATGTTCGGGCTGTTGCTGGGCCTGCCCCTTCCTCTGCTGGCCACCCAGATCCTCTGGCTCAACCTGATCACCGACGGACTGCCGGCACTCGCTCTGAGTGTAGACGCCCCGGAGCGCGACATCATGCGCAGACCCCCGAGAAGGACCGGAGAGCCAATTATCAACAGGATTACAATCTTCGACATGGCCTTGATCGGGCTGATCATGAGCATCTGCTCGCTAAGCGTGTTCTACACAGCCCTCGGCCAGGGTATCGAATACGCCCGCACCATGGCTTTCACAACGCTGGTCGCCCTGCATATCTGCAATGCGTTCAACTGCAGGTCAGAGACCAGATCGGTTATCAGAGGACTGTTCTCGAACAGGCATCTTCTGGCAGCGGTAGGAATATCCATCCTGCTGCTCCTGGCGATGATATACCTGCCACCCCTGCAGGCGATCTTCTACACAGTCCCCCTCTCGACAGGAGACTGGGCGGTCGTGCTCCTCATAGCGCCGATAGCAGTTGTAGTTTTAGAGATCAGGAAATGGGTTACGAGACACGTTAATCTCCGAGGCCGGTAGACCTGGAGGATACTTATCCAGTTATGGTATATTTCTTGTTATTACTACGAAATGATGGTAAAAACACAAATTTTTTATACTTTTATTGGTAATTTACCAACATTGAGTCATAGGAGTACTACACTACTCATGAACGATAGTCCAGAGATAGATGAGGTCGACTCCACCATACTCCGGCTTCTGCGGGAAAACGCCCGCATGAGCTACCTGGAGATGTCCCGGAAAACCGGCATCTCTGACGCTACTATCCAGCACAGGCTGAAGCGGATGAGGGAGCGGGGCGTAATCGACAGGTTTACTGTCCTCGCCAATCCCGCCGCGACCGGCTACACGGTCACAGCGATCATACTGGTGCAGACAGCCACCGAGATGCACGACGAGGCTAAGACGGCGCTGTCCGCGCTGCCGGAAGTGTCGGAGGTCTACAGCGTGCTGGGGGAGTACGACCTGTACATAAAGGTGTGGGCGAAAAGCCTCGAGGAGCTGAACCGGTTCATAAACGACCAGATCAGGGCCATCAGCGGCATCGAAGACCTGATGGAGATCGTCGTCGTCGAGCGGGTCAAGGAAGATGCGCCTCCGATTTAGGAGGTCCCACAACTACAGGAGCGGTTAAGATGAGCCTGTCGAAGAGCGTTTCCAGCATTATCAGCAGCCTGCCCGCCTCAGCGGCCTTCAGGGGCCCGGAAGGGCAGAGCATCGAGAACGTAGCGTATTTTAGCACGTTCCAGGGGCAGAAGGTGATAGATAGCGAAGGCCGGGTACTTGGCCGGATCAAGGACTTTGCCATCACCCCCGGCGAGTCGCTGCTGGAAGTATCGCGTATCGTCTATATGTCGAACATCCTGAGAGACAGTATAACGGTACCTATGGCTTCTGTGGCCTCCTTCGACGGCTCCTTCAGGCTCAAAATCCCCCGGGAAGAAATACCGCCGGGAAAGCTGTCGGAGCACGAGATGCTGATAGTGGAAACGATCCTCGACAAGCAGATCGTGGATATCGACGGGCTGAAAGTGGTGAGGGTAAACGACGTGCTCCTGACCAGAGTCAAGGATAAGCTCTGCGTGGTCGGGGTGGACGTCGGCTTCAAAGGCATCCTGCGCCGGCTTGGCTTAGGCTGGGTTTCCGGGAGGCTGCTGACAGGGATGCCGGACAACCTCATCGCCTGGTCGTACATCGATCCGCTCGACCCCGGGCTGCGGCGCATCCACCTGAAGATCCCACGGAAGAAGATCGGCGATCTGCACCCCGCAGACATTGCCGACATTATCGAAGAGCTGGACCGGAAAGAGCAGTTGCTCATCCTCGAGTCGCTGGGAGACGAGAAGGCAGCGGAGACGCTGGAAGAAGTCGAGCCCGACGTCCAGGCCAAGATCGTCAAGCACATGGACAGCGATGACGTGGCGGACATTCTGGAGAACATGAACCCAGACGACGCCGCGGATGTCATTCACATGATGCCCCGGGAAAAGGCCTGCGAAGTGCTCAAGCTGATGGATGAGGAAGAAGCCAGCGATGTCAAGGAACTGCTGCGGTACAGCCACCGATCTGCAGGTGGCCTGATGACCAACGAGTTCATCAGCATCCCGATCAAGAGCAGGGTGGCTGACGCTTTCGACAGGCTGCGGGAACTGGGCAGCGAAGTTGACATGATCTACTACGTCTACGTGCTAGACGACAAAGAGCGCCTGACCGGAGTCCTCTCTCTGAGAGATCTGCTGCTGTCGAAGCCCGAGCAGTGTGTCTCGGAAGTCATGAAGTCGGAGATCCTGCGAGTGCTGCCGGATACCACGGGAGATGAGGTCGCCAACCTGCTTTCCAAGTACGATCTGCTGGCCATCCCGGTCACGGATAATGAGGGTGTTATGCTGGGCGTCGTGACCTTCGATGACGCCCTCGAGGACGTGCTGCCCGAGGATCTGAGAAAGCAGCTGCCGCAGAACTACCGGATGATTCGCAAGGTGCACAGGGGCCATGGACCATGAGCGTGGAAAGGAAGACGGCCCTGTTCTCCGGGATCAACTTCAAGCAGATAGCGCTGTTTCTCGCGGTGATCGGGCCGGGCATCATCACCGCCAGCGTGGACAACGATGCGGGCGGGATCACCACGTATACGCTGGCGGGCGCCCACTTCGGCTACAGTCTGCTCTGGACGCTCATACCTATCGCCATAGTGCTGGTCATCGTACAGGAGATGTCGGCCCGTATGGGAGTAGTCACCGGTAAAGGGCTCTCCGACCTGATACGGGAGAACTTCGGCCTGAAACTGACGGTACTGCTGACACTGGTGCTGCTCGTGGCCAACCTGGGCAACACCATGGCCGAGTTTGCAGGTGTGGCAGCAAGCATGGAGGTCTTCCACGTCACCAAGTACATCTCAGTACCCATTGCTGCAGCGCTGGTCTGGATACTGGTGGTCAAGGGCACATATAGTATGGTAGAAAAGATCTTCCTCATAGCCAGCGCGTTCTACCTCACCTATGCCATTTCCGGCCTGCTGGCCAACCCGGACTGGGGGTACGTGGCTGCGAGCACGGTAGTGCCCACAGTAAGCTTCAACCCCGGGTATCTCGCTATGGTAATCGGTCTGGTAGGCGCTACGATCGCCCCCTGGATGCAGTTTTACATCCAGTCTTCCATAGTGGATAAAGGCATCAAGATATCGGAGTACAGGTACACGAAGCTGGACGTCATCATCGGCTGCCTGGTCACCGACATCGTCGCGTTCTTCATCATCGTCACCTGTGCAGCGACAATATACCCCAGCGGCATATCCGTCGAATCCGCTGCGGAAGCCGCGCTGGCCCTGGTACCGCTGGCCGGGCAGTACAGCAGCTGGCTGTTTGCCTTCGGCCTCTTCAACGCGTCGATCCTCGCCGCCTCCATCCTGCCTCTCGCCACAGCGTACACGATCTGCGAAGGCATGGGCTGGGACTCTGGCATCGATAAGAAGTTCAAGGATGCCCCGCAGTTCTACACATTGTATACGATGCTCATCGTCATCGGGGCGGCGATCATTCTCATACCGGGCATCCCCCTCATCGAGATCATGGTGATGTCCCAGGTGCTCAACGGCATCCTGCTCCCCGTGATCCTGGTGTTCATGCTGCTCCTGATCAACAATAAGAAGCTGATGGGCAGCTACACCAATGGCAAAATCTACAACTATATTTCCTGGGGACTTACTATAGCCATGACCCTGCTGACGCTGGCCATGATTGCGACGAGCATTTTCCCGGGCCTGTTCATGTAGAATAAGAAAAGAAAGAAGGCCTGGCCAGAATACTGTCTGCCGGGCCGATCATGCGCTCCGGGGCTGGTTATCCAAGCCTTACCGGGCTTGAGGCAGCAGTTTCCGGCTCTACCGTGACCGCAGTTCCGAAGGCCAGGACTTCAGACATGTTCTGGCCGATATCGGATGAGTCGAAGCCGACGCTGACGACTGCGTTTGCGCCCATCTCCCGGGCGTGCTGTTTCATGCGGTCCAGCGCGTACTGCCTGGACTGGTTAAGCAGTTCGGTGTATTCGTGGATCTCCCCGCCGAAAATCGTTCTGAGACTTGCGATAATGTTGCCGCCGATGCCTCTGCTTCTGACAATCAGTCCCCAGGTGAAGCCATAAGTTTTCGTGATCTTATAGCCGGGCACGTAGGGAGTGCTGACGATTATGATATCCTCTACCATAGTAAATCGTATAGGGATTACACTCTAACACTATAAAACTACTCAATAGCTATTAAGACAGCATCGTTCATGAGTTGCAATAACCGGTGTCAACGAATATCAGGCTCGCGGCTAAAACGTTGATCATGGGTTACAGGTCTATCAGGACTCAGGCCATCATCATAATGATCGTTATAATGGTAGTACCAATCATCCTGGTAGGCACCATCAGCACGATTTATTACAGGGACATAATACGGCAAAATATCTGGGAAGATACCCTGGATCAGGCGAAGACCGTAGCTTCGTTTTCCGGCCACTTCGTGGACTCTGCTTTGCTCTTCATCGAAAGCCATGCTTCCAGGTCGTCGATTTCCGAAGCTGTCGAGACCGGTGACAGAGCCTTCTTGACTGACGAAGTCCGGCAAGTCCAGGACGCAGGCATATTCTATAACGTTTACGTGACCGACGCCTCAGGCACTGTGATCATATCGTACCCCTACGACGTCGCCGGGAGAGACGACTCGGATAAGCCGTGGGTAAGCTCGGTCCTGGCGAATAAAAGCGGATACGTCAGCGATGCAGTTGTCAGTCCGATCGGAGGGCAGCCCACGGTTTTTGTAAGCGCCCCGATCATGCGAAATGAGACCAGTATCGGAGTGATGGTCGGATCGCTTGACCTTTATTATTACTCCAACTATATCCTCAACCCCAACATCACGGGCAGCCGGTACATTTACCTGGTAAACCGGACAGGCAACGTGATGATCCACACCAACCGGTCGTATATGGACGTCATGCAGAACATGTCCGGCTATGCAGGAGTTCCGCAGGTTTTAATGAATAAAGAGGGGAGCGTCGAGCAGTTCAGCTACGAGGAAAACATCCACAAGCTTGCCTCGTATTCACCGATTCCCAGATATGGATGGGGAGTGATCGTGTCGTTGCCCTCGGACATAGCCTACGAGCCGATTAACCAGGCTACCAGGTGGTTTGCGGTCTTCACCTCGATCATGGTACTCATCGTGATTGCCATAGCCTGGGTGAGTAGCGCCAACATCGTTAATCCCTTGCTGCACATGACTCGTGCCACCCGCAATATGCCGTATGGCGACTACCGGAAGGACCTGCCCCTGGACAGGCAGGATGAGGTAGGCGATCTGGCACGGTCCTTCGACCAGATGGCAGGCGATATCCGGGAAAGCCAGCAAAAGATTGTATCTGCCAGAGACCAGGCGGAGGAAGAAAAGAACAGGGCAGAGCTGTACGTCGACATTCTCGGGCACGACATCAATAACCTCAACCAGACAGCGCTGACCAGTCTCGAGCTGGTTGAGCTAAATAATAGACTCTCCCCGGATGATCAAACCCTGATCAGGAGAGCGATCGCCTCGATCAAAGGGAGCGCAGGTATCATAGAAAACGTGAGGAAGATCCAGGAATTCACATCGGGAGAACTGCATCTGGATAACGTAGACATCGACGACATGATCAGGCGATCCATCGCGGAATCTCCCCGGCCGCAGGGCAAGACCGTGATCATCAACTATCGCCCGAAGCCGGGGATGATCACCAGAGGTACTCCGCTGCTGAAGGAAGTCTTCAGTAATATCATTGGCAACTCGATCAAGTACTCGGGGACAGAAGTCACGATTGACATCGATGTCCGGGAGATTATGGATGACGGGAAAATAAGCTATGAAGTAGCTATAGCAGATAACGGCCAGGGTATTCCTGACGAATTGAAGCCCAGGCTCTTCCGCAGGCTGGAACGGGGCACCAAAACAGGGCACGGCAAAGGCCTGGGCCTCTACATCGTAAAAATGCTCGTCGAGCGGTTCGGCGGAAAAGTCGAGATCACGAACCGGGTACCGGGAGACCACACGAAGGGAACAAAGATCTTAATATGGATGCCGGCAGCGGAAAAGGCGGCGGCTGGCCGGTCAGACGGGAGTCCGCCTGGCCCGCGCCAGCAGCCTTAGAGCAGGTTCGCTTCGATGTACTCGACCGCGTTCCGCCACACCTTGATACCGTCGCCTTCTTCTTTCAGCGCTATGCCTTTACGGGAAGCCTGTTCCCGGAGACGGGTATACTGCGGGTGATTAGTAATGTGATTGAACGCTTCGGGGTGAGGCATCAGGCCGAAGACCCTGCCGGTCTCGTCACAGATTCCCGCGATGGCGTCGACCGAGCCGTTCGGGTTATCGGGGAACTGCTGGGTGGGCTGATAAGCAGAGTCGGCATACTGTAGAGCCACGTGGCCGTTCTTCCACAGGCGGGCCAGCACCTCCTGGCTGCCGGGGATGAACTTGCCCTCGCCGTGCCTCACGGGCATGTCGATGCGGCTGATACCACGAGTAAAGACGCACTGCGACTCGGTGTTCACCTTCAGGCGGACCCACTGGTCTCTGAAGCCTTTGTCGTTGTAGAAGACTGTTGCGGTCTGCCCGGTGTAATTCTTATCGAAAGCGGGCAGCAGGCCCATCTTCACCAGGATCTGGAAGCCGTTGCAGATGCCGATGATCAGCTTGCCGTCGTCGATGAACTTTTGAATGTGATCGATCATCGGCCCTGTCGGGGTCTTCGCGTACAGTACTTTGTTCGCGAACGCTTTTCCGCTGCCGAGGTCATCGCCATAGGAGAAGCCTCCCGGGAAGTTGAGCAGGTGGTAGTCGTCTACCTTCACCAGCCCGTCGATGACGTCGTTGATGTGGACGATCTTAGCGTCTGCTCCTGCAAGGGTGTTAGCGTATGCCGTCTCTACCTCGCTGTTGATACCGTAGCCAGTGAGAACCAGCGATTTTACCTTTCCTGCCATTGTTACCACCTCAGCGGGTACTGCCACGACTCTTTGAGTGCTCCGATCACGGTGTCGATCACCCTTGTGCCGTTCAGGCCGTTCACCAGGAACCTGTCGTCTTCCCTTACACTGCCGATGAGGGCACAGGGCACGCCTTCCATGGCCTGCTCGAACGCCTTCGCTTTGTCCGGGGCGACCGTGACCACGAACCTGCTCGCCGACTCGGAGAAGAGCACCTGGGCATCCCGGAAGAGCCGCTCTGCCGGCACCCGGTTCAGGTCGATCTCCATGCCGAAGCCGCCGGAGAAGGCTGTTTCTGCCAGAGCGACTGCCAGGCCGCCATCGGAGCAGTCGTGGCATGATGCTACAAGGCCGGCATCGATAGCTCCCGACATGGCGTCGTAAATCTTCTTCGCCATTGCAGCATCCACTTTAGGCACGTTGTTCCCTGTATGCCCGAGCAAATTGTAGAACCGTGACCCGCCGAGCTCGTCCTTCGTCATGCCCACGGCGTAGACCAGATCTCCCGCCATCTTGGCGTCCATCGTGACGCACTTTCTCACGTCAGGCACGACTCCCACTGCAGAGAAGAGCACTGTCGGCGGGATAGATATCTTGTATTCTTTCCCGTCTTCGCCTTTCAACTTGTAGTCGTTCTTCATGGAGTCCTTACCCGAGATACATGGAGTGCCAAATGCCGTAGTGTAGTCGTACAGCGCCTGATTTGCCCTCACAAGCTGAGCCAGCTTATACTTGCCATCCGGCGTCTTCTCCGGGTCGTAGATCGGATCGCACCAGCAGAAGTTATCCAGCAGGGCGATCTGTCTGAGGCTGCCGCCGACGGCGATGATGTTCCTGATCGCCTCGTCGATGGCGCAGGCAGTCATGTGATAGGTATCGATGTCGCCGTAGTACGGGTTGATGCCGTTGGACACGGCGATGCCGGCCATGCGGTCTAAGAGGGGACGGATGACGCCGGCGTCTCCCGGGCCATCGTTATCCTTGCCGGTGAGCGGCTTGATGACTGAGCCTCCCTGCACTTCGTGGTCGTACTGTCGGATGACCCATTCCTTGCTGGCGATGTTCAGATCGGACATCAGGTCCTGAAGGTACATGGTCAGGCCCTCTGTCGGCAACTCCGGCTCGGTGCGCTGGACAGGCTTCCACTCTGCCTGCAGCCTCATTTCGGGCAGGCCGTCATGCAGGAAATCCATGTCGATAGACGCGACAGTCCTGCCATCGTAGAACACATGGAACTTGCCAGTGTCAGTGTACTTGCCGACCACGGTAGCCTCGACACCCCTGCGCTTCGCCAGGGACATGAAAGCGTCGAGCTTCTCGGGTGGCACTGCGAGCGTCATGCGCTCCTGGGCTTCGGAGAGCAGAATCTCCCATGGGTCTAAGCCGTGGTATTTGAGCGGCGCCTTCTCCAGGTAGATCTCGCACCCGCCGGAGAACTGGGCTGTCTCTCCGACCGAGGAGGACAGCCCGCCTGCGCCGTTGTCGGTGATGCAGGTGTACAGGCCCTGATCCCGGGCTTCGAGCAGCATGTCCAGCATCTTCTTCTGGGTGATGGGATCGCCGATCTGGACTGCGGTCGCCGGGGAGCCTTCGTGTAGCTCTTCGGAAGAGAAGGTGGCGCCGTGGATGCCATCCTTACCTATCCGCCCGCCGGCCATGACGATAAAAGTGCCGGGCTTGACGTACTTGTCTTCAGACGGCTCGCCGTTGATGGTGGCCGGCATAAGGCCGAGGGAACCGCAGTATACCAGCGGCTTGCCGCCATACCGGTCGTCGAACAGGATGGCGCCGTTAATGGTGGGGACGCCGCACTTGTTGCCCCCGTCCTTGATGCCTCTGACCACACCTTCCATAATCCTCCTGGGATGGAAAATCCTGGGCGGGAGGCGGCCTTTGTAGTAGGGAGAGGCGAAGCACAGCACGTCGGTGTGAGCGATGAGTTTGGCGCCCTTGCCGGTGCCTGCCGAGTCCCTGTCGCAGCCCACGATGCCGGTGATAGCACCGCCGTAAGGGTCCAGCGCAGAGGGGCTGTTATGGGTCTCTACCTTGAAAGCGACATTATAGTCGTCCGTGAATTTGATGATGCCCGCATTATCTTTAAATACTGATACGAGCCAGCCCTTTTCTTTTGAGATCTCTTCGGTGGACTTACGGATGCAGGACTTGAAAAGGCTCTTGATCTCCGTATGCTTGCCGTTCTCCACGTAGTCGATGGTCGCGTTGAAGATCTTGTGCTTGCAGTGCTCGCTCCAGGTCTGGGCCAGCGTCTCGAGCTCGACGTCGGTCGGCCTCGGGCCCAGCCCGAGGTTCCTGCGCTCGGCGAGTACTTCCGGCTGCTTGAAGTAGTCCCGGATCGCTTTCATCTCTTCCAGAGTCAGGGCGAGCGTCCCTTTCCGGCTGATAGCTATGAGCTCATCGTCGGAGACATCGAGATCGATCTCCGCCACGCGAGGCTGGTGAGTGTCCTTGACAAGAGGGACCCTCGCGGGAATGCCTTTCTGCGCATCCCAGGAGCGCCCGTCGATCACGTCGAAGCGCTCGATCAGCTCGTTACCCAGCAGTTGCCTGCAGATAGTCTCCACCTGGGCGCGGGTGAGGTTGCCGTTGATCAGGTACTGTGTGGAAGTGTGAACCGATTCGTCTGCGCCGAGCTTCCGGCCGAGCCGGTCTTCGATGGCTTCCCTGCCGGTCTTGCCCTCGTTATCCGTGACACCGGGCAGATAGCCGACCTCGACCAGCCAGTCGAAGTCGCTCGCCAGCGGGCGATCGACAGAGTATCGCTGGGCCACTGCATCGGAGAACGGGCCTGAGGCAACCGCTTCTTTCTCCGCATCAGTCAGGTTTGCATTGATGGTGAAGACCTTGATGGTGCGAATATCATCCACGGCGATGTCTAAGTTACTCTTGATGGCGTTTTTCACGCTTTCCCCCGCAGCATCCCGGTAACCGGGCCCAAGGGCGATCTCAATCCTGAACGGCATATCCCTGTACCTCTTGCCACCCCTCTCCAGGGCGGGTATTATTTCGTATCACGGCGCTTAAGATATTTAAAATCTAGCTGCATTGCAACTCAGGGTGCGTGATAGAATAAATAGCTTGTTTATAATAGATTAAAAGCCCGACATCGTGGCTCAATTAACCCTGGTCTCCAACCACAGCTCTGAGCCTGACTTTAGCCTCGTGCAGGTCGGGCTGGTGTTTGAGGGCTTCGCCGTAGGCCTGGAAGGCTTCGTAGAGGAGGCCCTGTCGCTCGTGGAGCAGGCCAAGTAAAAAGTGGGCTTCGGCGAAGTCGTCCCGGGCCCATGCCGCTTTTTTAAGCCCGGACTCGGCCGCATCCAGGACCCCTTTTCGGATCAGGGCCAGGCTGCCGGCAAAATGGGCCCGGGCCTCGGAAGGTCCGGCTGCATCGGCGATGTAGCCGAAGCAGGCGATGGCATCGTCATACCCGCCCTCGACGTACAGGCTGACACCACGTTTAAAGAGCGCATCTTCTTCAGGGCTGCACTCAGCTACTATGGCGAAGTAACGGTCTGCGACTGCAGAGAGGCGGGCGTGATCCTGACGGATTTTCTCTAGCCGGGAAGCTGCAGCCCGGTTTTCCGGGCTCATGCGTAGTATGGCAGAATATTCCCTTATAGCCTCGGCGATCAGGCCTTTACGGTCCAGACACCCGGCGAGGCGAAGGCGGAAGTCTATGTTCTCCGGGTCCTGGCCAGTGATGAACCGGTACTCCTCGATAGCGTCTCCGATCAGGCCTTCCCGCTCCAGCAGCCTCGCCAGAGTGGCCCGCACATCCACCCGCCCGGGATCGGATTCGAGCGCCGCCCGGTACTCCCCGATGGCTTCGAGGTTCCGGCCCAGCCGTTCCATACACTGGGCGGAGGAGATGCGAGGCTCGGTGAGATTAGGGCTGGTCTTGAGAATGTAGCGGTACTCCTGTAACGCCTCTGCGATAAGCCCTTTCTTTTCCAGGCAGCAGGCGAGCATGTACCGGGCGGAAACGTACTGGGGATTGACGATGAGGGTGATCATGAACTGCCTGATGGCATCGTTGACCCTGCCGCTCCTGAAAAGCAGGTTGCCGAACTCGAAGTGGGCTGTAGCATTATTGCCGTCTGTCTTCAGGCCTTCCCGGTAATGCAGAATTGCCTCGTCGGCGAGGTTTTTCCGGTCCAGGCATTCGGCCAGGGTAAACTGGGCTCTGGCATTCCGGCCGTCAAGCCTGACGGCCTGCCTGAGCTCGACTATGGCTTCGTCTACTTTGCCGTCGTGATAAAGCTTAAGGCCCTTCTCGAAATGAGCCATCGCGGCCTCCTGCCTGCCCTGCCTGTCAACTGCCAGAATTCCCATAGCTAAAATAGTAATTACAATCTTATAAGTAATAATTTTTTTGTTTGAATCGGAATATAATGGCGAGGCAGTATAGACTCTGCAATCCCATGCTACGATTCTATCCGTAGCTTAAAAAAGTAATATATACGTACAGGTATTTTAACAACATGCCGGCACGAAAGGCAGAAGTTGCCAGGGTTCCGCCGGCAGAAGGTACACCGGATGACGCAAAAAGGGATCTATTCTGCAGGAGTCCTGCTGATCGTGGTTGCCATGCTATCAGTATCTGGCTGCGCTTCGGCGGCTGCAAGCGAAGACGCGAAAGATGCCATCAACAAGACACTCGTAGGGCATAACCTGACCTACTACAGCATCGCAGGAAAGCCCATGAACTACACGATCACATCTGAAGACATCGTGAGCATCGAACCGGTGACATACAAGGACGCTAACGCCTGGAAAGTGCGTGTGGGAAAATCGCTGCCATGGGACCTGACCATGAGTTCCGATGGCACAGAGATTCTCTATGTAGATCAACTTTTCAGGACATAAGTCTACGGATGACAGACGGGTGTGACGGGCACCTGATAATACCCGGACTCTTTTATTATGTAACTATTTCCTTGCATGCTGGCCATCACATTATCCAGGTCATGCGTTTATTCATGGCGGACGGTCGATAAATACTGAAGATTAAGCGGGTAAGGTTTTTATTATTAATTATATATAACTAAGTTTAATAGTGTGGGGGGATGTTATGATTAAGGTTAAGCTTTTAGTGATATTTGTAGCGCTGACTATGATCTCCGTTCTGCCCGCCGGTGCGTGGGTAGGACCGGAGTATATTGCCGGGTCCCTGCCACTGGCGGCAATCACCCCGTATGGTACGGTGGGATCGGGGATCTTTGAGACGGACAGCTGGACGTATGGCACAGGAGCGTCTCAGGTCTCGGACAGTTTCGCCAGTAACGTGATCAGTCCGTTCGGCGGATCGTTCTTCAGCCCCTTCGGCCCGTGTGGCTTTGGAGCAGGACTGGGATGCGGAGGTCTGGCGCAGTCGGGGCTGGGCGGTAACCTGGGAGCCCAGGAGTCTGCCACAGCCACAGGCACACACACGACTGCCTTCGGTATCGGGCCTACGCCCGGACTGGTCTTTGGCATTCCTGTCGCAGGGCCCGCTGGTTTAGTATACTGCTAAAAGCTGCAAGAGATATAGAAGAACAATTGCCGGGCTTGCTGGCCCGGCACCATGCTATTTTTCTATAAATCAGTTTTAAATTCGCGTTTTAAGCAATTATAAAGCGATAATTACGAAAAAATATTATGTTTCAAAATAGTAAACGCAAATTTTTTAACCATTGGGGGGACAACATAACTTAACGGGTTAATTGCCAGACAGACGGAGAAATTGGTGTTGAAGCTTAAGATAGATTTTAAAAGCATATCTATCAGGTTACTGCTATTGGTTTTAGTCATTACAATCGTCCCGATTGCTTTTTTAACATATAATAACGACAAAGTTCTCACATCAGACAAAGACGACCAGCTGAAGGATAAGATCCACGACGTATCGGCGCTGGTCGAACAGGTGTACAATTCCAAGATGGCCGCCGATCAGATGGAGGCTATCAAGCTAAGCCAGGACCCCCGTATGCTGCCCGCCATAATAGAGGGCAACAATAGCAGAGTCAAACAAATAGTCGATGAATATTCCAGGAAAGGCCAGACAAATTACATAATAACCGTAGTTGATGAGCAGGGCATCGTTATCGCCAGATCCGCGAATAATCAGTCTGGCGACAGAACTACTAACCGGCTCATCTATGATGCGCTGAAAGGCAGAGGGACGTCGATCACGGACGTGCTGGACAGCCAGGTGATCGAGTCAAACAATCTCTCCGCTCAGGTCAATGCCACCCAGATGAGCGACGGCCTCGCCATTATCAACACTGAGCCGATCAAGAACGCGGACGGAGAGATCATCGGCGCTGTCAGCATCTCTGAAGTCCTGAACAATAATAACGAAATAGTGGACTATATCACAGAGGAAACCAACGCGTACTGCTCGATCTTCCAGAATGACACCAGGATTGCCACTACGCTGATGGACAGCAACAACAACAAGATCATCGGCACCAGAGTGCTCCCCGAAATCTCACACGAGGTCCTGTACAATGGAAAGACCGTCGAGGGCATATACCCTATCAACAACCTGACTTTGTACACTCACTACGAGCCGCTGCGGAACGCAGATAACGTAACCGTAGGCATGCTCTTCGTAGGCTACAACGTGGAGCCCGGGCTGCAAAGGCTGTACCACATGCAGGAACAGGCGATTATCACGGCCCTGGCAGCCTCCATCATTTTCATTTCCATCGGCTACATCATGGTCCGGACTATCACCCGGCCCATCAAGCGCATTGTGACGATCGCCAACAGCATTGCCGCAGGCAACCTCGAGACGCCGGTAGAGACAGGCGCCAGCGGAGGCGAGATCGGCGAGCTCTCGGTCGCCATCAAGCAGATGGTCAGCTACATGGTGACCAACATCAAAGAGCGCATCAACTATAATGAATCGATCCTGAAGGGCATATCTGACCCGATGCTGGTCGTCGATAACGAGGACAGGATCACCTTCTTCAACGAGCCTGCATCCAGTCTCACCGGTTTCACCCAGCAGGAGGCGATCGGGCAAAGCCTGTTCAACGTGCTCTACTCTGACAGAGAAATTCACCTGAGGGATATCATCCGGAAGAAAGACGTCGTCCGGGGGTTCGAGATGATCCTGAGACAGAGGACTGGCGGCAAGGCGATTGTCCGGGGCAGCAGTTCTCCGATCAAAGATGCCAACGGGAACGATATAGGCACTATTATACTACTCCATGACATAACGAAAGAGCGCGAAGCAGATGAAAAGATCAAGGCGTCTCTTAGGGAGAAAGAAGTCCTCCTGAAGGAGATCCACCACCGGGTCAAGAACAACCTGCAGATCATCTCCAGCCTCCTCAACCTCCAGTCCGGCTATATTAAAGATAAACAGTCGCTGGGCATGTTCAAGGAGAGCCAGAACCGCGTCCGGTCCATGGCTTTAATCCACGAAAAGCTGTACCAGTCCAAGGATATCGCCAGGATAGATTTCGCCGAGTACATCAAGAACCTGACCGGCAACCTCATACGATCATATGGCACCGGCGCCCCGGTAAGGCTGAAGATCAATGCGGACTCAGTCTCGCTGGGCATAGATACCGCCATCCCCTGCGGCCTCATTATCAATGAGATAGTCACGAACGCGCTGAAATACGCATTCCCGGACAACCGTGTCGGCGAGATCAGAATCGAGCTTACACAGGTGGAGATCGACGATAACGACAACGGCCACTACCGGCTTGTGATTGCAGATAATGGAGTCGGCCTGCCAGAGGGCTTCGATATCCGTAAGACCACCAGCCTCGGTTTGCAAATTGTGACTACACTGACGGACCAGATCAAAGGCCACATAGAAGTCAAAAATGGCAATGGCACAGAATTTATCATCACGTTCCAGGATGCAAAGAGCAAAGGAAGGCAGGGGCAATAAAAAGTGCTCTTCTCCAGGTTTCCGTGGCAGTATACTGGATAAGAGCTAAAAAAGAATTTTGGTATTATTATTGTATGACAGTGAACCGGTAAAACATGTCGTACTCGGAGAGTGTGTCCTTGATCCAGCGGACGTCCGAGGGGGGCGTGGCCTTGCTCACTTTCACCACGACCTCAGGGAGTTCTCCATCCTTATCGCTGCCCTCTTTTAGCTGGAAAGACTCAACCAGTGAGGACAGGCGTAGGCTGTCGTTGGGATTTCCGAGCAGGTTATAGATCTCTTCTGCGAAATCGCTCATGGTAACACCAATACACTTCATGCAATATAAAATGTGCTGCCTAAAAACGGCAGCCATAAATCATTAAGAGGTCCTCAGGATACCATAGACTTTCGTCTTCACCAGGTATTCCCCGTGCTGCTGATTGACTGGCTTGTAGTAATAGGGGCGTATTAGGGAGCCGCTCTCCGGCGCCGGCAGGGCGATGATCAGCCTGCCTTCAGCAGGTCCCGAGCCGTCGCCGATAGTCTTCGAGGGATACCGGAAGACAGTGTTTGGCTCCAGATCCTGTATAGGCTGCGTGGCGTTCTTCCTGTACTCGATCCCGAACCAGGAATCGTCTGTCTGCACAGGCTTATCAGAGTCTACTTTTACGTCAAAGACGTAGATAAGCTCGCCGGGATTAGGTGTCAAGCCTTCGTACTGCTTCGGGTAGGTCTTCATGATATAGGTAAAATTAATGTTCGCTTCGTCGCTTCCCGGAACCGGGGTGGGGGACGCAACCTGCGCTGAAGACGTTGCTGGCAGAGTCGGATGGTAAGACGGAGAGGGAGATGGGCTCGCAGGCTGAGTACAGCCGGAAGTCAGCAGGATGAGGGTTAAAGATACCATGAGCACCATGGCTCTGATCAAGTGGCCATTCATCATATCACATCTTTGATCAAGGCAGGTCAGAATATAAATATGCTGGTTCCGAAAAAATGAGCATTAGCCTCATCATCTCTTACGGACGTACGGCCGATCATACGATCAACACTTGGTGAGAGAACGGATAAATAGTCCGATCAAGACTCATTTTGTTAAGAATATGTATACAATCGCCGGCAGATGGAGAAAAATGACTGTCACGCCTGTATCGAAGCGATTGTTATACCCCTGCTCAGGTATATGACAGCCCGTAAAGGCAGTCTGATCATTACGTTAAAGGTCGTGTAAATGGTGAGAAATGTCTTTGTCATCGCCGGAAACGAGTTTGGTAACCTGGCGAGGAGCAAGCTGATGCTAATAACAGGTGCGATATACTTTCTGTTATTCGCTAAATGCCTGATAGAACTGCGCCCGCCCGGAGACGAAGCCTACACCCAAACGCTATTTTACTACCATATGCTGGGCGGCAAGGATTCGGATTACTACACAGGTATCATGCTTGTAAACATCATGCACGTGCTCACGTTTTACGGGTCATTCTTAGGAATCATTCTCGGCGTTTGTACGGTGGCGATCGAGAGGTACGGCAATACGCTGAATACCCTGGTCGTCAAGCCATTATACAGGGATACGATCATCAATGGAAAGCTGCTTGGGTGCTCGATGTTTATTCTATCGGTCTTCGTGGTTACTATACTGGCATATACTGGTTACATAACAATAGCATGGGGGGAAGCCTTTTCGCCGCTGGCCGGGGAATACTTAATCAGGCTTCCCATAGTGGCATTAATTTCTCTGATCTACGTACTCATGTTCTTCTCGGCAGCATTGCTGATCTCTCTGCTGTTCACGGACCTTGCCTTTGCCCTGATACTCAGCACGATCTTCAAATTTTTCATGATCGACTCGCTGTCAGGCGAGATCTCCGGTAAGCTATCGGGCTTGTTAGGCTGGAGCGTGGTGAACCCGCCGTTCCTCGAGTACATACCGGACGGCATCATGAGCAGCATCTTCAAAGGCCCGGTTCAGGCCGACAGTATTCTTAATCCCGCCTCTGACCTACTTTCAACGCTGTGCGCGGCGCTGCCGAATATTGTAAAACTTGCCACGTATGTCCTCGTTGTAATAGTCGTGAGCTATATTGCGTTTTTACGGAGGGATGTGACATGACCGCTCCCTCCCGGCTATCCGCTACATGCTACGTAGCAAAAAATGAGTTTGCGCGAGTATATTATCACCCGCTTACCCCGGTAATTATACTCCTGTTGACTTTCCTGGCGATACTCAACGGCGCCGGAGGGACGGCTGCAACGATCGGTGGCGGCCATACGGAGAAGGGGCTGTATTATTGCCTCGGCCAGACGTTCATGTTCACGGCCGTGTACTGTTCCGTGGTAGCAGTCTTCGTCGGTGTCATTTCTATCGCTGAGGAGCGGAGAAACCATTCCCTGAACGTCCTCCTGTCTAAGCCGCTATACAGGCAGGATTTGATCGTCGGAAAGCTCCTGGGCTTGAACGTGTATATGCTGTTCGTTATCGTATACAGCCTGCTTCTTGCAGCGGTGGCTCTCTCCCTTCTTTACAAGATGCCCGCAGACCCGGCGGACTTTCTCTCGAGGATCGCCATATATGCGCTGATTGCCATGGTCTACGCATCTTTGAGTTTGACAATCGCCATGTTCATCGGCGCGGTCATCAAAGACCTGCTGATCTCGACGTCCCTGGCGGTGGCGTACATTTTCATCGACGGCTACGTCGGATGGACATGGCTGCTTCCCTGGCTGAGCAACTTCAGCCCAAAATCTGCGATGTGCAGCCTGTATATCAGTAAGGCAGCCAGCCTGCAGAGCGTCTCTTTGACCATGGGCGAGTGGTTCGACGCTAATCTGGTCAACCTGTTTTTCTTTGTGGCAGCGATCGTTCTCGCCTGCCTGGCTACAATGGCAATCTATACGAAAGGTGATATTGTATGATTTCAAGTAAAATTCTGGTTAAATCCTCTATTATATTGCTCCTATTAGCAAGCTTGATCGTGGCTCTGTCAACGACGGCCAGTGCGATCACGGTAACGGAAGTCTGCGCACTGGACTCGTCAGGTTATGCAATCGGCGCTGACGGTGATCTCTGGGTGTGGGGATATTTCCTCGGGGAGAAGTACGTGCACCCGACTAAAGTACCTTTAATCGATCACGTGAAGATGGTTGCTTCTGGAGTAGGGGGCGCGGTAGTATTGAAAGACGATGGTACAGTATGGGCATGGGGAATGATGCCTGCCAGCCAGGCTGGTTCTTATCCCGGGGAAAATAGCACTACGCCTGTCCAGATCAATATCGCTGATGTAAAATCTATCGCCAGCACAGGAAACACGGTTTATATGGTGAAAACTGATGGCAGCCTCTGGATGTGCGGGAGAGAGCTATGTCTAAGCTTTGACGACATCAGGCATTCCGAATATACTCTCGAGCCTGTACAGCTGTCGATCGGTAATGTCAGCAGAGTGGTACCGACGATAAGCTTTGTTTACGTGCAGAAAGATGATGGTTCCTGGTGGAGCTGGGGGGAAAACAGGGATTACCAGCTGAACGACGGTACCAACGTCAGCAGGGAATTGCCTGTACAGATGCAGCTTGACAACGTTAAGCTGGTCTGTCCCCAGTCGATATGTTTTGGTATCAATGATTATTATATGTCTGATTCCAGCGTGCTGGCCCTCGACGGTACTGGCCAGGTGTATGGCTGGGGCAAGAATAACTTCTGGGTTTCCGGAGACTCGAAATTTCCGACGTACGATGGTACGAACGATGATGGGGATCCTCTGGGATACGTCGTCCCATCCCCACATCCTGTGCCGGGAATGAGTGATGTCAGGGAAATTGATAGTGGAGTAGGCTATTATGTGGCTTTGAAGAAGGATGGAACAATATGGGCGTGGGGTAGCAATCCGAATTGCTATGACGGGCAAGCTTCGCTCGACAGCAATACGCCTGTGCAGCTATCAGGCTTTTCGGACATCGTAGCTATTAGCACTGGCGACATGCATTTGCTGGCCGTTAAAAATGATGGCACAGTATGGGCATGGGGTTCAAATTGTTTCGGCGAACTGGGTAATGGAGAAATATCACAGTACGGAGGTAAACCCTATGCTGTACAGGTGACCGATCTCTACGTCGATTTGCCCGGTGATGCAAGTTCTGTCTCAGTATCCTCGACACCGACTCCAGTACCCGACAATACTACAGGCCCGGTGCAAGAAGCAGATTCTACAGGAACTCCCACTCCTGCCATTGTAACGACGGCATCTCCGACCCCGGTACCATTACCTGACGTATCACCAGTACCTGCGACCGGTTTTGACTTTAGCGCACTGGCAGTACTTGGCTGTCTGCTCGTGACGGCCGGGATTACGGCAGGATTCCTGGGTAGAAAAAGAGAAGGCCAGTAGCGTTACATTTTTTACAGTGTAACGCTACTTCGGCGCATTTTTTCTCGCGAAGACGATGACGCTCATCCCCACCCGGTTGATCGGCCAGAGGCCGTAGAGCCGGTTTTCGAAGAAGGCGAGGAACTTGAATACGGCAGTTGTAATCTTGCCCGGATGATCCTGGATCATCAGGGGGCTGGGCAGGACGTTTGTTATGGCGTGGATGCCGTAGACTTTTTCAACTTTACATCCCCGGGCGCCCAGTTCTTTATAGAGTTCTTTGCAGGTGAAGGTGCGCAGGTTCAGCTCCCTCACTTTGCCTTCCCCGAAAGAGAGCGGAAACACGTACGGATAGCCTTCTGACAGGGGGCGTTTGAAGTACCCGATCACGTGGCCGAGCTTTTCGTGGTACTGCAGTGGGTCGCCGGCCATACAGCTTAAGAGACACCAGAACATGTCAGGGCGCCACTTGTTGTCCGATTCCAGAAAGATATATCCGCCCGGCTTAAGCACCCGGGCAACCTCATCGAAAAAGCAGCCGTAGTCAGGAATATGGTTTAGCGTGCTGCCGGCGCAGGAGACAGCGTCGAAAACCCCGTCCACAAATGGCAACCGGCATGCGTCAGACACCATGCAGATATTCTCGCCGATCTTTTCATTGGCAACCCGCACCAGCCCGGCACTGATGTCGACGCCGACGACGGCGATGCCCTTCTCCCTGAACAACAGCGTCTGCTGGCCGGTACCGCAGCCCACGTCCAGCACCACTGCATCATTGGGCAGCGAGGGGATAAACCGATCCGCCACAAGCTCCCGGATACGCCCGAACAGGTACGGGAAAAACAGGCCCTCGTACGTGTCGTAAATGTCAGAAGCATCGTCGTAGACGTCAGCATTGTATTTCTTAAGCGTATCAGGGTTAGGAGTGATCGTATTGCCTGGCAATAGTATCCCAGCGAATGGTGTATTAGAGACTTAAGGAATAGATAAGCCTTCTGGATGCTGGAAGAGACAACAGAGTACTTATAACCACAGAGACTCACAGAGTTACTATTTTACCACAGAGGCACAGAGGCGAACAGAGATTCACAGAGACTTTTTAACATACGGTCAATATGCAATTGTCTTTAGAAAAATCTCTGTGTTCTCTGTGCCTCTGTGGTGAACCAGTCGCTCTGTGCGTCTCTGTGGTGAAAAACTACCATGCCGCTGTTGTAAGCTATTTTGCCTTTTTAGCCTTCGCAGCAAGTCTGGCCTGCACTTTCTCGCTTTTCAGCTCTCGCAGCGCATCGCTGGCGATCCACCGGGCGCTTTTGGTGTTGATGGCCTTGATCTCTTCGGCAACTTCGATGGCGCAGGCATTCAAAGTCAAGTTGCGCTTGCCGACGTTTCTCAAAGCCCAGTTGACGGCCTTGCGGACGAAGTTGCGGTCGTCGGTGGCGTACTTTTTCATGACCGGGAAGAACTGCTCGAAGCTCTCATCGCCCGCTTTTTTGTCATGGACAGCCAGAGCAGCCATCATGACGAAGCCTGACCTGCGGACGAACTCCCGGTCGTCGTCGGCCCACTGGAAGGCCTTTTCGTAGGCAAACGGAGTCTGGTCGAACAGGTTGGAGCAGCACTGGTCGCAGACGTCCCAGGAGTCGAATTCGGCGACCCACGCGTCCATCTGGTCTGAGGTGACTTGCTTCGGGTCATCGATGATGCCGGCCAGGATTCTCGCTTCGTGGTAGCCCGTATCCCACAGCGCCAGTGCCAGCTCATGGCTGGTGCCGATCTCCTTCGCCATGTCCCGCAGGACATAGACGGAGATGCCGAAGGCCCTGTCGGTCCGGATACCGAACCGGGCCATGCCTTCCCGATCTTTGGGGCTTTCGAGAGCTTTGAAGCGATCGATGATTGCAGACAAATCGGAGTCTATCCTTGAGCTGGCACTCATAGACGATAGAATAGTCTTGCCCGGTTATATAACCACGCTAAAACTCCGCATTAGCTACAGCATTATTCCACCCCGGATGCTCTTTACCCATATCAGCTTAAAATTGTCAGAGGAGGACGTTTCAGGTGTGAAGTTATTGAAAGCGGTGATTGGATATGATGGAGCAAAAGCTCAACTGGATGGAGAAATACGATGAGGTGCAGGACGTGGCCAGGAAGACGGGAAAGCCGATACTGCTGTTCTTCCATTCCCACCACTGTAGCGGATGCAAGATGATGATCGAGAAGACACTGCCGACCAGAGACGTGGTCCTCCATGCCGGGCACAGGTTTGCGCTGGGCATGTTCGAGATATCGGAGCCGGGAAACAAGGACCTGGTCAAAAAGTACAACGTAGAATGGACGCCTACGTTTATCATCGCAGACAAGGACGGCAGTGAGGCGTACCGGTTCGTAGGCTACCTGCCGCCGAAGGATTTCAGGGCTCAGCTGATCCTCGGCGAGGGAAAGGTCTCGATGCGGAACGAAGACTACGATAAGGCGATCAGTTGCTTCGAGACGATCGACAAAAAGTACCCCGAGACCGAGGCGGCACCTGAAGCGGCCTACTATACAGGCGTAGCTCAGTACAAGAAGACAAATGACGCTAAAATGCTCAAGAATGCCCACATCTACCTGAGCAGGAAGTACCCGGAGAGCGACTGGGCGAAGAAAGCGTTTGCGTGGAGCGGACTATAAGTCTGCCCGGAGACTGTAGCTAATGCATAGCGGTCGCAATTGCATAGCGGTCGCTAATGCATAGATCGGATAGTATACAAAAAATTCTCAGAGCGGGCAGTGTACTCCCCGGTACTCGCAGTAGTTGCACTTCCACCGCTCTCTGCTTTTTACTGTAGTAGCTTCCCGCTCGCCGGTCCAGAACTTGAGGGCGTGGCTGAGCTTTTTATCGAGGGCGGCCGGGTCGTGGAGAACCACCTTGTCGCCGATATGGCTGCCCGAGTCCCGGTGCAGGTAGCGGACGATCAGGTAGTCTGAGATAGCGGGCAGTTTCCGGAAAGCGGAGAATACTTCGACGGTCAGCTCTGCCGGGGTCAGCTTTTCGTAGAGCCCCTGTGCTTCCAGCTGGTCTTTCATACCGGGGGAAATATCCCCGAGGTCAGGCAGCCTGCGGTCTGTAAAAAACTGGTCAGGGGTGTAACGCCCGAAGCGGAGGTCGTCCAGCAGCTTCCGGTAGAGCATGACCTGGATCTCGGCCGTTGCAAAAGTCGGAGGCGGCGGCAGAGAGGGTTTAGTGCGGGTTTTGTGGTCCAGGATAGTCAGCTGACCATCATTCAAGGAGAGCTCGTCGATGATGCCCGAGAGCGGGAACTCCCCTGCCCTGCCGAATACCCTCAGTTCCCGGGTCTTTCCCTCAGAGACAAGCTGCTCCAGCCCGGTTCTGAGGTTCAGCATCATCAGGTAGATTTCGTCCTCGATAGTGGTGGTTTCCGCCGAGACCTCTTTGACGATCTCCAGCATAAGTTCTCGGTGGATTTCGGTGCCCGCGGCCATCTCTTCTGTCTCTTCCCGGGGGTGCTCCAGCGAGAGGGCTACCTGGCGCTCGCACCAGAACTGCTGGGAGAGGTGGGTGACATTGAGCCTGCTTATGCCGTATTTATCGAGGGCGCCGGTCATGAGAGACTGAACGTAGCGCGATTAAAAATACTTGCTGCACCGCTGATTTCTTACGTTAAGCCACACCGGCAAAGGTGATCGGTAAGTCTCGCGATCTGTTTCCCCGCGTCATCCATCATTAAAATATAAAGTCGGGCCTGTCCAGTTTTTTATGATCGATTATGGCGGCGATGGAAAGGCAGGCGGACGAGGAAATGCTGTGGCTGAAAAGGGACAAGTTCCCCTTATGGATTTACGCCGGGGCGGATGGTAAACTGCTCAATGATCTGGCGACCAGAAGCAGCGGACCGCTTTACGAACCCGATGGGGTTAACGGCTGGGCCACTATCTGCATGAGGCTGGGTGACCGGTGCAGGGACCAGGCTCGCTCTCCCGCGAAGAGCGAGGGGGAAAAGGCTCGCCTGTACAACAACGCTGCCCTGTATTATGGTATAGCCAGATTTCCGGCTACAGAGACGCCGCTGAAACAGGAAGCCTACTCCAGGCAAAGATCGGCTTTATCGGAAGGAAGCCACTATTTCCCGTTCGACTTCCGCAGGGAGCAGATACCCTACGGTGACAGAGACATCGCTGTCAACTACTATCTGCCCCGCCCGGAGAAAGAGATCGTCAGGCCGGAGGGCGTGCTGCTGACGGGAGGTGCAGACTGTACCAAGGAAGACCTGCACTACATAGCTATGCAGGTGGTGGGTGCAGGGATGACATGCATGACCATCGACATGCCTGGGACAGGGGAGAACGCATGGAAGCTTGAGCCGCCGGGCGGCAACGAGGTGTACTCCAGAGCAATCAAGTACCTGGCAGGCAGGGGCGAGAGCGATCCGTCGAGAGTCGGCATGATGGGCACAGGTTTTGGGGGATACTGGACGCTGGTGGCAGCTTCGACATCTCCTGAGATTAAAGCTGCTGTGAACTGCGGCAGCCCGGTGCACAGGGCGTTTTCCAGGGACAACGTTAGAAAATGGCCCGGGTATATGAAAATACCCCTGGCCAGGGCGATGGGCATCGACCTGATGGAGTTCAATAAAGCGCTGGATGCACTCGAGGAGTTCCCCTTGTTCAAACGAGAGGACCTGCGTAGAATAGCCTGCCCGCTACTGAGCATCAACGGCTCGGACGACCCATACGTTCCAATAGAAGACCTGTTTATGATCGCCGAAGAGGGCGGAGTAAAGCAGGAAGAGTGGGTATACCGGGAGGACGGGCATTGTGCACCTGGGCAATGCGGGATATGGATACCCCGGTCAGTCGCATGGTTAGCTAACAAGCTAGGAGGTCCGGAGAGGATACCGAGGCCAGATCTGGCTACGCTTTAAGATCACCTTTTGCAATTCTTTTTTATAATTCCCTGTGAAGGGATTGTTTATATGCTACTGGTACCAAAGAGATCATTATTCTGATTATTACTGTAATAACCTGCGAGCCAGGCAGATGCGAGGGGCATGCGACTCATGGATAAAAACGAACTATCCTGTAGTGAAGATGACGTGACTCAGTCCACCAGAGCAGAGGAGGCTAGAAGTAAGAAAAGATACGAAGAACTGGCTGACCTGCTGCCGCAGATCGTCTTCGAGATGGACCTCCTGGGAAACCTGACCTACGTCAACCGTAGCGCCTACGAAGTAATGGGCTACACGATAGAGGATTTTCACCGCGGGCTAAATGTATTGCAAATGATTGTGCCGGAAGAGCGGGAGATGGCACGGCGGAATATCAGCTGCGTTTTGAACGGCGAAAAATCCGGCGCTGAGTACACATTCCAGAGAAAAGACGGCAGCCGGATCCCTGTGATCGTCCATTCCTCCGTCATCCTCAGAGACGGAAAGCCGGCAGGATTACGGGGCTTCATCGTCGACATCACCGGGCAGAAGATTTCTGAGGACAGGATGCGAAGGCTCTCCGCCGCTATCGAGCAAAGCCCCAGCAGCGTCATGATCTTCGATATGGAGGGCACTATCGTGTACGTCAACCCCTATTTTTCCAGGATCACAGGTTATGCTGCAGAGGATGCTGTGGGCAAACCGCTGTCAAGCCTCTCCTTTGCTAACGCAAGGCCGGAGCAGTTCAACGAAGTGATGGACAGGATCAAATCAGGGCAGGAGTGGCGGGGGGAGATCGAGTATAAGACCAGTAGTGGCAAGCCGAACTGGGTATTCGCCCACATATTTCCGATCAAGGACAGGAACGGGAAGATCACACACTTCATAGATGTCGAGGAGGACGTCACCGAGCGGAAGCTGGCAGAGGAGCAACTCCGGAAGCTGTTCATGGCTCTGGATCAGAGCCCGAATAGCACCACTATCACTGACCATGAGGGGAAGATAACTTACGTTAACTCGGCCTTCACCAGGCTGACGGGAGCCAGACCAGGGGATGTGATCGGCAGATACAAGCTGGACTTTATACCTGAGGCTGATCGTGCCAGAGTCGCCGAGATAATCGAGTCGGTGAAGTCGGGCAAAGACTGGAAAAGCGAGCGCCCGTACGTGAATAAGGACGGAGAAGAGAGGTGGGTCTCGGTACATATATCCCCCCTCAGGGATCCAGATGGAAAAGTCGCCAACTTAGTGATCATAGAAGAGGATATCACCGAACGCAAGGTCAATGAAGAGCGGATTAAAAATTCGCTCAGGGAGAAAGAAGTCCTCCTGAAGGAAGTGCACCACAGAGTAAAAAACAACATGCAGATTATTTCCAGCCTTCTAAATCTGCGGCTGTCAGGCATCGATCAGGAGCCGGTAAGGCAGATCCTGGCAGAGAGCCAGAGCAGGATTCGTTCCATAGCCCTGGTGCACGAGCGGATTTACATGTCTGACGACCTCTCGAAAATTAATTTCGACGAATACCTGAAGAGCCTCGGCAATCAGCTCTTAGTCACGTATAGAGCTAATTCTGGAAGAGTGAGGCTGACTATTGAAGGTGATGACATTTATCTGGGCGTAGATCAGGCCGTCCCCTGTGGCCTGATCATGAACGAGCTGATCTCTAACAGCCTCAAGCATGCGTTCCCGGAGTCCCGGCATGGTAATATAAGAATACGGCTATCGAGCGGCGATCATAAGACGATCATCACGATAGAGGATGACGGGGTAGGCATGCCCGATGGTTTTAGCCTGTCGAACGCCCAGTCCATGGGCATGCAACTGGTCTTAGCGCTGGTCGAGCAGCTTGAGGGCAGGATCGTACTCGACAGTTCCCGTGGAACCATGTTTACCATTACATTTCCGGCACGATAAGCCTGTACGTTATGACTTGCAAGCCCTAATATCAGTCAAAGAAGTCCTTATTCTCAATTTTGGTCGGCAGGTAGTTGTTCGCCGTGAACTCGATCGACTTGGAGACCAGTGCATCCTGCTCGATCTTGTACCCGAACTTCTTCAGATCAGTCAGCTCTTTCTGCCAGTAGTCTTTCTTGAACCATGGGTACTCGGAGATCTCGGCGATGCGCTTGTGGTCCTCGTCGTTGAGCTTGATCCACGAGCTGCGGGGCATATCGAAGTTCATCACGTCTTTGACCGAAAGGCCCAGGTACTTCGCCCTGGGGCATGCTGCCTTTTCGGAGAAGAACGCCAGGTTGATCGAGCCATACTTGTAAACCGAGTAGATGTAGTATCCCCACGGGTCCATATCGGTAAACACGTAAACTGGGATATCGTACTCTTCTCCGAACCGGGCGAGAAGCCTGCGCTCTGCTCTTGCAGGCTGGCCTTTGCCGGTCAGAAGGATGCAGTTATTTTTCTTCCAGAACTTTTCCTGGTTCAGCAGGTTCCAGACGGCGTACTTTTCCACGACCAGAATATAATCGGCGTTCATTTCCTTGATGTGGAAGAAATCGTCCTCGACGATCGGCGGCACTGCCCCGCCTGCCGAGCCCATCTTAGTGAAATCCAGCACGTCGCCGGTCTTATCCTCCACGATCATCGGGCCGGCAAGGACACCGTTAGGGGTGGCAATCAGGTTGAGCTCTTCACGGAGGGCGTCGACCATCAGCTCTACGTCCTCGATGAGCGGATCGGACTCGTCCTGAACGTCAAAAGTGTTTTCGCCTGCTCCCGGGATGTCGTGCTTGAGCGTGTAGAACAGCTGACGAATGGATAGCGCTGGCTTATCCTGCTCTAGCAGGATCTTGATCTGCTTGGCGATGAGTAAGGTCTGCAGGAACTTTTTCGCCTGCCCGAGGTTGAAGTAGAACCGCTTCTGCTGGTCGTTGCCGAGCTTAATGATCCCGGACTGCTCATCGAAATAGACGTTATTGAGCGCTCGCATCCTGATATCGAGGGACGGATTTTTCCCGGCGTCGATATCCGAGATGATGCTGTCGCCCAGGCCTTTGAGCCTGTTGACGATCTCCTGGCTTCGCTTTGACATGATCAGGCACCTCCGTCCTTAACGGGAGTTTCGGGCAAGGCCGCGTCCTCGATGAACTTAGCATATTTCTTATTCAGCGCATCGGTCAGTTTCGCCTCGACCACAGAGGCGGGCTTGCCTGTAAGATCTTCCAGTGCCTGTGCAACCTCTTTAGTGTACGCTTCGAACAGCTTGATCTTCTTCCGGGCTTCTCCGGCCTTCTTCTGCTCCGACAGAAACCTGCTCAGCTCTCTGGCGGCCTGTCTCACGGCCAGTTCCACTTCGTCGATGAGCTCGGGGACGTCGGCGATAGCATCCTTGGACTCGGAAGTGAAAGGCACATTTGTGGAGGCCACGTGGACCATTATCATGATTGGTCCGCTGGGCAGCTTAGCGCCTTTTGACTGTTCCAGATTGTAGTGTTTCCAGTTGATCCTTTCAATGGCATGGGTGATCGCACAGGCGCCCTGCTGGTACATCAGCGGCACCCGGTTGGCAAACCGCACTATATCGATCCTTCCCTCGGGCTGGATGTCTCCGCCGTAGGCGATCAGTGCCTCGACCAGGAAAGGATTACCCCGGCTCGCGTTGACTGGCCGGGATGAAGTGGCTATGAAGTCGACCCGGTGGTTCTGCACTACGCCTTTTTTCAGCAGATCTTCAGTGATCGGAGAGAGACAGTCTTTGGGCGGAGCCATCACCTTGATCTTCTGGAAAGCTGCCATCAGCCGCTTGACCGCATCGATGTCCTTCGCAAGCTCCACTGGGTCGGCGGACGGGTCGATACTGGCCTCCTTGCAGATATTTTCAGCCGTGTAGCCGCCGACCTTCGCAAATTCGCTATTCAGGAACGTAGACAGCTTGCCGTGCTCCGCCGACTGCATCATCTTAATCAGGGTGCCCAGTTCGATACCACGCGGGTGAGGCTTGATCTCGACCGGCTGTTTCGGCAGCACGTCGGAAGCCCGCTCGAAAGTGGTCTTCTCCCCCAAAGGGTCGACAAAAGTAATTCTAGCGTGAGGGTTGACAATGGCAGTATTACGCAGGTACTCCAGTACCGACTGCTTGCCCCGGACATAGGCGGCCTCCATCTCAAGCTCGATACGGGTGCCCCGGGAGGTGAAAAATTCGTCCACCCTCTCGGAGATGATGCGTGGCTCATTGGTCTCCGTGTCGATCTTGAGCTCATACATGTAGGCAGGCAGCCTTGGGTCGATTTTAGAGGTAATGCGGGCGGGCTTGCCACTGGTAAGCTGTCCGTAAAGCACCGCTGCAGAAATACCGATACCCTGCTGACCTCTGCTCTGGCGGATAGCGTGAAAGCGACTGCCATACAGGAGTTTACCGAAGACTCTGGGCAGCACGTCTTTTTGAATGCCCGGACCATTGTCCTCTATGATGATGGAGACGAGGCGATCATCTACCTTGCGTACCCGTATGTAGATGTCCGGCAGAATAGAAGCTTCTTCGCAGGCGTCCAGCGAGTTATCCACAGCTTCCTTGATACACGTTATCAGGCACCGCGGCAGAGAATCGAAACCCAGCATGTGCCGGTTCTTCTCGAAGAACTCCGCTACGCTGATAGACTTCTGCTTTCGGGCCAGTTCCATGGCGATGGGCGATTTTTCGTTCCCGGGTACAGCGGTCATATGCTATAGAATGGTACAACGGGTTATAAATAGCTGACCGATGGCAGAAACGCCTCGCCGCGGGCCATGGTTTTACGACATGGCACAGAAACCATCCTTTCCTCATGTTACCTATATAGTAATGGATAGCGTACGCGCGAAACGAGTAATCAGCTATGTCATCGTTACAGGGGTTTCAGGCAGCAGGCACCATGAATTTTGAGACGAGCGTCAGGGAAATCATACAGCGGACGGCCGACGTTAAAAGTTTCCGCTTCGACCGTCCGCAGGGCTTCGAATTCAAGGCCGGGCAGTGGATGTACGTGAACATCAGGATCGAAGGTACCAGTAAGCTGCACCACTTCACTATCTCAGCCAGCCCTACTGAGAACTATCTCGAGTTCACCAAAAAGATCACAGATCACCCTTATTCTCAGGCGCTGGACCAGATGAAAGGCGGGGAATGGATAAAAATTAACGGCCCATATGGCGATTTCGTCTATGCGGGAGAAAACTTGAAGCTGGGCTTCCTGACAGGAGGCATCGGCATCACCCCAATGCGCAGCATGCTCAAGTACATAGCAGATAAGAACCTGAAGACCGACGTGAAGATGCTTTATTCCAACAAGACGGCTGCAGACATCGTGTTTAAGGACGAGCTGGACGCGATTGCCAGAGAGCATCCAAACATCAAGATCAGCCACGTCCTGACACGGGAGCCGGACTGGAAAGGGCTGAAAGGGCATGTGGATGCAAAGATGATCAGAGAACAAATACCGGATTACTCAGGGCGAACTTTCTATATCTGCGGCCCGCCGGCAATGAATGAGGCACTGTCGAAAGCTTTGAGAGAACTGGCCGTGCCCGATGAACAGATAAGATTAGAAGACTTTACTGGCTACTAGAAAGGTATCGTTGTCCGGAGAAGCACCCTCTGTCAGGCCGGATTCGATGATTTATCTGGCGGGTCGATGATTAGCTTTATCGACCCACGACCTTTATTTTTATCTACCCCAGAACGGGTTATCCTTTCGTTTTATAGCCAGGAACTCCATCAGCGTCTCAAGTTCATCCTGCTTGATCGTATCTTTCAGCTGGAACTCGAGCACCTTGCTGTGGCCTTCGGGCACGTCGACGAAGTAGATTTCGCCTTCGTTGATCTGTCTTCCGGCGGTCGGGCCGTCGATGGATACTGCGACTTCCTTGCCCACGGTGGCGATACTGATGTTCTCGTTGCGCTCCTGGATCTGCCTTACAACGCCGATCTTGGAGCCGTCGGGCTTGATCAGTGTGACGCCTGGCTTGAGCATGCCGCCCATGATCTGGAGGCCGATGACTGCAGGCTTGCTCTGTCTGAAAGTGCAGTTAGGCAGGTACTTGACCTTGCCCGGCCTGACGATCTCGGCGAACTTCTTCTTTTCCGCGAGAGCCCGCTGCTCGGTCTCCCACTTGCGGAAGTCGTCGATAAGATGATAGATAACGTCGCTGTTGAAGATCTTGATGTCTGTGGTCTGCAGGTAGTCGTTCGCATCCGGGAGTATGGTCACGTTAAAGCCGAGCATGACCCGGTACATCGGATCGTTGACCGTCTCGGCGTTGATGATGTCTCTCTTGGAGATGTCGCCTACGTCAGCTCTGCCGATGGGGATCTTAGCTTCCCGCAGCTCGTTAACGATGGCTTCGAGGCTGCCGAGGGTGTCAGCTTTGACCATGACGCCGACTTCGTCGGTCACAATCTTTGCCTGCTCCATCTCCTGCTCGATCTCTTTGATTATATCCTCGACGTTGCTCTCTTTCGTTACGCGTACCTGAGAGCCGGCCATAGCCTTCTCGAGTTCCGGGGCCAGGATCTTGACACCGGATGCTGCGGTCACCTTATTGACCCGGTCGAACCGCTCTTCAACCCGGATCTCCCGGTTGGGCTTGGGCTTCAAAAGAGCCCTTACCTTGGTCGAGTACGGCTTTTCTCTGCCGCCGATAACGATGGTGTCGCCGACTCTGATCTCGCCGTCATAGATGATCGTATCTATAGTATAGCCAAGTCCGCGCTCTTCTTTGACCTCCAGGATCGTGCCGACGCCGGGCCCGGTAACCTGGAACTTCAGCGACTCTTCGAGGAACCGCTGGGCGAGGCCGATCAGGATCATGAGCAGATCGGGGATGCCTTCGCCAGTCCTTGCGCTGATGGGGATGATGCCGATGTTCCGGGTGAAGTCCCGTATGCGGTCATAACGGTCCGAACTGAAGCCCAGATCGGACATCCGGCCCACGAGCTCGTAGGTCTTGGTTTCGATTATACCCTTGACGTGGTCTGGCTGGGAGTTGAAAGTCTGCAAGAATGGCGAATTATTCTTCGCAGTCCACCCGTGGATCCTGTCGATCTTGTTGGCGGCGATCACGAACGGAGTCTTAAACTGCTTTAAGATTTTTATGGCTTCTACAGTCTGGGGCTGGAAGCCTTCGTTGATGTCCACCACGAGCACCGCAAGGTCGGCCAGTGCGCCGCCTCTGCTCCGCAGATTAGTAAACGCGTGATGCCCGGGGGTATCGATGAAAAGTAAGCCGGGGACGACGATGTTGCCGCCGATCATACCCTTACAGAGAGTCTGTATGGTCTGCAGCGGCACCTCGGTCGCACCAATATGCTGGGTGATGGCACCCGCCTCCTTATCTACCACGGCCGTGCCCCGGATCCGGTCCAGCAGCGAAGTCTTTCCGTGGTCAACGTGTCCCATGACGCACACGATCGGCGTCCTGAGGTCCTTCCTGATTTCAGTGGCGGTGGCCATATCGTATCCCTGCGCTTATTCGTACAGCCACTGCTCGTCGATGCGGGCGTAAGTGGCTATTTCCGATGTTTTGAAGTACAGGGATATTTCCCTTTTTGCCGATTCCGGCGAATCGGAAGCGTGTATCACGTTTCTCCCCATGTCCAGCGCGAAGTCGCCCCTGATGGTGCCGGGCGCAGACTCGATAGGCTTGGTCTTGCCGAGCATGGAGCGAACCATGCTCACAGCGTCCTTGCCTTCGATGACCATGGCCACCGTCGGGCCGGACCTGATGAAGCTGACCAGGCCGGGGAAGAACGGCTTGGCTGCGTGCTCAGCGTAATGCTGCTTAGCCAGCTCTTCGCTGACTTCGAGCATTTTCATGCCGACGATCTTCAGGCCGCGGCGCTCGAACCGGGAGATGATCTCTCCCACGAGCCCACGCTGGACGCCGTCGGGCTTGACCATGACGAATGTCCGCTCACGCTCAACCATATGTGATCACTCTTTCTTTGCGGTTTTCTGTTCCGCCTTCTTCGAAGGCGCCTTGGCCGGACCCTTGACCCACTCGGTGAGCCTGGGGATGCGGCCCAGTTTCGCGTTGTTCTCGCACTTCGAGGAACAGTAGTAGTGGATCGAGCCGTCCTTCTTGACGAGCATCTTGCCGGTGCCCGGCTCTATCTGAGTTCCACAGAACGTGCACTTCTTGTTGTCTACCATTTTTGTTACCTCGAGGACATCTTCTTGGCTTCTCTCGCGGTCTCCATGAGGATGACGATGTCGCCAAGCCTGATCGGGCCCACGGTGTTGCGGGTGATAATTCTGCCCTTGTTGCTGCCTTCCAGGATCTTGCACTTGACCTGGACTGCTTCTCCGTGCATGCCGGTGACGCCAATGATCTCGATGACTTCAGCCGGAACGCCTGTCTCTTCAGCCATTGTGAATCACCTGTGCTTATGCCTTCAGAGCGCTGAACTTCTGTGTGATCTCGTCGACCAGGGCCTTAGCCTTGCCTGCGTCCACGATGGCGGAGGTCGCACAGCCTACTTCGAGGCCGGATGCGGCGCCGAGTTCCTGCTGCTTCTTTACAAAGACGTACGGGATCTTCTTCTCGTCGGACAGTGCCGGGATGTGAGCGACGATCTCCTCGGGGGTGACATCTTCGCCGACGATGACGAGCTGAGCAACGCCCCTCTCGATGGCCTTGGTGACCTCGTTGGTGCCTTTCCTGATCTTGCCGGTGTCCCTGGCGAGCTCGAGTGCCTCGAGAGCCTTGTCCTGTAATTCCTGCGGGAAGTCCATCTTAACGTAAGTTGGTTTTGCCATGTTAATTTCCTCCTTCGAAGGCTTCTATCAGGAAGCCTCTTCATCATTCATCAGGTTTAACCTAAAGTAAAGATTAAACGAACAGGCCTGTCGACAACATAATGTCGATCAAGCGTGTCCCTATAATATCGGGATACATTTTAAATCTTTTGCTTTGAGCCGGCTACGGCATCGGTTGAGCCGCTTTCTTTCGCCGGCCTCATGCGCCAGCCGTAGTAGAGAAGAGTCACGGCGATAAGGCATGCGATAAAGCCAGTAGCCATCACCTGCTTGTTCCAGGTCACGAGGCCGAACAACAGCAGCAGTAAGCCGACGACAGCCAGAATGACTCCTACGATCTTTACGACCAGGCTGTTGACCTTAATCATCCCTTATCTGTAGGAGGTATTCCTATAAAATTCTTATCGGAACCTGGCGGAGCAAATAATCAGCTCCGCCGGTGCCGTGCCTTCAAAATGGCTCTCATCTCTTTTTTCCGACAGCGTGCCAGACTCCGGCCATGCTGTCGTAGTCCTCGTCGGGCATGCCTGACAGAGCGCCCATCACATCCTCCGGGGCATCGTGCTGCCGGGCATAATTCACGCACTCCCGCTTGTTTGCGGGAAAGTGAATGCCCTTCAGGTACTTGGAAACTTTAGCGGTAGAAACCATGTGATACCTCCCTGTAAAAATCCTGTGAGCGCGGCAGGTCTATGTATCTTTTCACAGTTTTTACTGAAACGGCCCGATCCCGGGACAGGCGGCAAAAAACTGGAAAAAAGAGACTTAACCCTGCACGTAGCCCGGGTTCGCGTCCAGCGTCGGCCAGTCCAGCCGGCCGGCAGTCTTCTCGTAGTCGGCATCGCTCGACACGTAAGCGAGGATATACAAAGTCCTGGTCTCGTTGGGCGCTATGGAGATCTCCGTGAACTGCTTGCCGGTGTCCTTGTCATAGAATACGTCGGCAGTGACCAGGCCACGCCTCACCCCGTTCGCATCCAGGTAGGAGAAGGCCGCTTTCACGTCCGAATCCAGCACGATCGACTGCGTCGAAGAGGTCGGGTTATAGAACTTGACCAGCATTACAGCCCCGTGGTTTGCCTGGTTCACCCTGGGCCCCCCAAGAGGGAAAGGCATCATCCAGTCGTCAGTCTTGTAATATTTGCTGTAGGTGACTTTAACACCGTTGGGCAGCGACTGCGACCGCTCTAAAGTGGTTTCCTGATAGCCGCTCAGCCAGTCCGACGATACCGGAGTCGCAGTGACAGGCGGCTGCTGAGTGGTAATGACCCCCGGCGTGATATCGGTCGGATAAGGCGTCGGAGTGGGAGAAGCCTTGCCATCAGTACCGGATGGCAGGGTACAGCCTGCAGCAGACAGCGTAAGCAGGGCAATAATTAGAACTAATCCAATTTTTTTCACAGTCTCACCCCTCCTGATCGAATGAATCAAAAGCCCTCCCTGTTTATAAACGTTATCTTACGTTCCGTCAGCAATATGCGATTATAGCTCAGGCATTTGCAACTATAGTCCTTCGTGAAACATGTTGTACAGTCCGGCAGGCTATGTAGCTGCTCGACAGCGTGATACCTATCAAGAATGAGTATACGTACTGTATCAATCAATGCATGCCACCGTAATCCCGACTCAACTTTATTCTCCGGCGGGTCAATCCAGCTGTGAATATGGTCAATATACCGCACAGGATTCTCGGCCACCGCTGGGACTCGTGGGACAACTTACTACTGGCACTGGCGATCTTCATCGACGTGGCAGACTTCATACCGTTCAATCTGCCAGTATCAGCGATAGAAGCGGTATTCCTGATGTACCTCGGCGTAGCCCCCTCCCGGACGATCATCGCCGGCATCATTGATTTCATACCGATCGTTCACTTTTTCCCGTGGTGCACCCTTGCAGTATTGCACATGAGATACGGGGTCAACCTCGGTGGGCTGTCGAAGCTGTTCAAAGAAGAAAAGCCGCAGGCCGGGCATGAGAGGTATCATGCCGGGAGCATTTAAAAAAATATGCAGCTACGGCATAGCCGCGCTTACATGATTTAAACTAAAAGTGACGGACGGGGTTGTCAGAATTACCCTTTTCGCCACCGCGCTTCTGCCTGTCGGGCTTCTTCACCTTATCCGGCTTCTTGACCTTATCCGGCTTCTTGCCAAAGTCAGGCTTCTTCACCTTATCCGGCTTCTTGCCAAAGTCAGGCTTCTTGACCTTATCCGGGCCGTCGCCTGGCTTGACCGGGTGAACCGGCACAGGCACTACACGGATAGGCTGGGGCGTGGCCGACGGGGCCGGGGTTACGACGATCTCGCTGCTGGCCGTGCTGTTCACATAGCCGTCAGTTACGGTCAGCGTTACGTTGTAAGTGCCGGGAGCCTGGAAAGTGTAGGTCGGGTCCTGCCGGGTCGAGGAGCTGCCGTCGCCGAAGTCCCACTGCCAGCCGGTGGGGTTGCCCGTGCTACGGTCCATGAAGTGGACGGTGAGCGGGGCAGCGCCAGTCGTGACGTCGGAGCTGAAGCTTGCCGTCAGAGTAGCTTCTTCAGGGTGGGCTACTGCGGCGGGGATCAGCGAGGCTACAAGGGCCAAAATCATGGCTATTTGCAGAAATCTAAACAGTTTCATCGTTTTTAGTCACCTTGGGGGTAATACATGGCTATTTTGTAGTAAAACAGCCGATATATTGTTTAATATGAGTAAGAGGGCGAAATGATATAAATAGTTTCATTTAGAGGCCGTATTATTGGCTAAATAGAAAAATGAGCGCAATTTAATGGTGGATTAATACTGGCTCAGCATATCATATCGCTTCGGTAATATGCCCAGGATCTGTTGCCAGCATTGCCACATAGCAGTTATGGTCAGGACGAGTAGAGGGTGAGTGATACTGTATTGACATTTCCACCATCTATGGCTGCCCGACACAAGCATTAAATAACACCTCAAGTATCCACATTAGTAAATGTCAGACAGGAAAGCCGTCAACCTGATACTCATAATCCTCATAGCAGTCGGCCTCCTCAGCAGCCTGCTGGCCTCCCTCAACCTGGAGCTGGACAGCGATACGGTGGTCCCGGGGCTGGTCGCCATGGAGATCGTCAAATACGGCAACTTTGGTTTTACCTACCCCGTAGATGATCCTTACCTGTTCACCGACATATTTACATTTCATTTCCTGCCGCAGGTCCTCTCAGGATTTGACCCGACAGTGTTGAGGCTCACGGCGTTCTTCGTGTTTCTGCTCGTCGTATCGGTATTCACGTATATGATCTACAGGTTCTCTAACCTCACCAGCGCCCTCATTTTTGCAGCGCTCTTCACCAACATCCAGCCTGGGGCGTCTTACCTGTTCCTGTCACCGGAATATCACGTCGGCTCCCTGCTTTTCGCCGGATTATTTATCCTCCTGTTCCACACGGAAGCCATACAAAAACTGCCCTTCTACGCCGTCGCTGCGCTGGCTTTTGTAGTAGGGCTCATCGTCCTGTCTGACTCGATCATCCTGGCCTTCTTCATCGTACCGTATATTGGCTACTGCATCTACTATTTCTGGACCAAAAGAGCAGAAGTGCCCACCGAGGGTAGTAAAAAGCAGAGGGTGGCAGAGGCAGAGAGCCGGGAGAAAGAGGTCTCAAAGATTACGAACGTGCTCGTCGTACTTGGAATTTCGACGGTCGCCGCTTACGTGTTGAAGATGAATAACTTCTTCATGGACGGCTTACGCGTCTTTTTAATAACCACCAAGACAGGAGACGTGGGCGGGATCGGCGAACGCCTGACGCTTTTAGTAGAGTCGTTGCTCCTGCTGCTGAACCATAATCTGCTCAGCCTCTTGAACACAGGCATTAACTTGTACGATATCGCCATCGGAGCCATCTTTCTGATGGCCGCCGCCTACTCGCTCGTCCGGAGGAATCCGAAGGCAAACTACCTCTACTGGATGTTCATGCTGTCAGCTGGGTTCACGTTCGTGGCTTTTACCTTCACGACCCTGGGCGACGGCGGGTCTGCCAGGTTCCTCTTATTCGTAGCTGTCGGAGTATTCGCCACGATAGCCTTAGCATACAGGCCGGAAACTCCGGGGCTGAATGTGAATACGATGTTACTGGCTGCAGTGATCATACTAATCCTTGCGACGATTGCCTCAAACATAGGTACTATAGCAGGATATGACTACCAGCCGAACAAGGAAGACTACGAGCTTATCGACTACCTGAAAAATAATAGCATGACGTACGGGTATACGGATTTCAATAGAGCGAATAAGCTGATTTACCTGTCGAAGCAGGAAGTGCTTTACCCGAAGGTGAAGATTGTCGACGACCAGTTCTTCGTCGAAGGCATGCTGATGACGCAGCGCTGGTATGACGTGGTCAATGAACAGCATAGACTCCACGTGCTGGTCGGCGAAAACGATCCACTATACATAGATGCTCAAAAAGTAATCAGGGCAGGTGTCCTGAACAATACGCATTATTATCAGAATTATACGATCTATGAGTATAATCTGTAACGGGCTTCCATAGCTTTCAGAAGAAAAAGAAAATAGGTCTTCGCATTCGGATCACATGAACATGTCCAGCGTCGACATCGTCTTTACCTTCTTCACAACTTCCTTCTGCACCAGCGGCGCCGCGACCGGCGCAGGCTTTTCCTCCCCAAACAGGTCCAGCGTCCTCTGGGAGTTACCCTGCATCAGAGTGCGTTCATCGCACCCGAACGCTTCTGTAATACGAGCCAGCCCCATCGCCAGCCTCTCGGCGTAATACCGGTAGTCGGGCCGGGCGGTGAACTCCAGCCCCTCGATGACGGGCTCTGCCCTGATCGGCTGTGCCGAGCCGTTGGTGATCACGAACGGAGTTTTCATGCCGGGGGTGAATTCGTAGCCCATCTCCTGCAGGCGTTTGGCCACGTTGACGTGGACGAGGGAGTCGGGGTTGTCGTAAGAGCTGAAGTCGTTGACGCTCTTGGAAATGATCAGCTTGGAGAGGTCGACTTTGCCTTTCAGGGTTTTATCAATGATGTCCTTGCTGAACCTGACCGCTTCGTCCGGCCTGCCTTCAAGCACGATCTGGAAGACCTGGGTCATGGTCTCGCTCTGCAGGTCGAAAGAATCGGTTCTTCTCGGCTCATAGCCTCTGACCAGCAGCGTTTCTTCGGGCCAGATGATCTTGCCGAAGTACCTCTTCTTGGCGTGTGCGAAGAACCTCTCCATGACTTTCTCCAGCTCGAGGTGCATGTTGCCCGCGGAGAATTCGGCCTGCACCTGGAAGCCCAGCATCTTGCAGGAGTCCAGATCCCGGTGATTTTTAGAAGTAAAGAAGACCGAATCGGTATCTCCGGCGATGACGGTGAAGCCCCTGCTTTCGAGGGATGCTACAACGGTACGAATTTCATCTCTGGCCCAGGAAGTGATGCTCGGTGCGATGTACCTGCTGTACGGCCACCGGCAGAATTTGGCGCCGAAGTACCCATAGGTCGCGTTGGCCAGGATCTTGATCGCGTTCTGCAGTCGGTTGTAATAGTCGGCCGCATCCATGTCGCCGTCCTGTCTGGCCTTCTTCATGAGCGCCTTTGCCTCCTTACGAGAGTTCAGGAGCCCCTCTACCATCCGGGGGGTGATGCCGTACCGCTTTTCCTTCGAGACAAAGCACGCCCCTATGGGCGATTCGTGGGCGGCTTCCGCCTTGTTTTTAACGAGCGTGGTGAAGCAGATGTTGTGCTTGATGATCTGGGAGGGGTACATGGATGAAAAGTCCAGGCCGATTACCCATTCCCAGAGGCCGGGCTTAGTATCGTACACGAAGCCACCCTCGTAGTCGTTGGTCTCGCCGCTGGCCATAGGAACGATGACATTTTCCCTGTCGACCATCCGGATCATCAGGCTCTCGATCATCCGGTTCTGGCCGCCGGAGACCTCTTTCACCGGCAGCCTGGAAGGAATGGCGACGTCCATGAGCTTGTTGAGAGTATTGATCCGGGGGTGCATAAGAATCCGGAGGGCAAGCTCGGCGTCCTTGAGACAATACTTTACCACCTCATCGCGTCTGTTGGTCCATTCCTCGTCAATGCGGGTCGAATTAATATTATCCTTCGTGTCCCCGAACAGCTGCTGGGACACGTAGCCTAAACCCTCTCTCTTCGGCCTCAGCTCTTTTTTCACCGACAGCCAGGCATCCTGTAGCAGCCTGCCTTTGATGTCCCATGTGACGAAGCCGGTCGTCCGATTCTCCCTGCGGCTCATTCCTAAAGAGTCCCGGCCGAAGTTCATGTATTCGCCGGCGGTGGCTTTCCTGCCTTCCGGAGGCGGGTTCAGGGCATTAGATCGATCGTACAGCATCTGCAGGTCGAAATTGTTGATGTTGTAGCCGGTGATCACGTCCGGATCGAGCTTGCGCACCTCAGCCACGAAGTCTGCGAGCAGCCTGCGTTCGTCCTCATTTCGTTCGGCCTCCTCCGCAGGAGACATGTTATCGCCCCGTACCCCGAATTTTGAGACGAACTGGCGATCCTCTTTCGTGCCGTCCACCTCATTGTAGACGGTGAAACAGATACAGTAGATGTTACCGTACTTGATCGAGCTTTCAATGTCGAAGCTCATGATCTTCAGCTTCGGAGTAAAGATCGGGCACTGCTCGAACTTTTCGGCCTTTAACACAATTTCAGTGGTATACTCACCAGGATCATCCACCAGCTCACCCGTCACCCGGACGCAGGTATCCAGATCGTAGTCGTAGATGAAGCGGTTAGTGAACACAATGTCGGCCGCGAAGAACACGCTTTTTAGCTCGAACTTCTCTATCTCTTCCTTATCCATGTACTGGAACAGGTTGTAGGTTCGGATGAGCTTCTGGGAATAGACCCGGTCAGTAGGGGTCAGCCTCGCAAGACGAGCGTCACCTGTGACAGTGAACTCGGGGTCAGCACGGACCTGCTCGAGGATCTCTTCGGGAATATTTTTCACGACGAGAGTCTTGTGCTGCAGCTCGAACTCCGTCCTGAATTTAGGGACCAGCCACGGCGCCCTGACTCTTACCTCAAGGAAATCCTCGATCGAGCCCTTGTACTCTTTCTTGACCTCCTTTATTGAGAGAACATCTTCGTGCTCTTCCAGCTTTTTCCGCAGCGCATCGGTAGGCCAGAAGATGTGGAAGTAGGGCTTGAAGTCCGGGCAGATGATAGTAATGCTCTGGTTTTCCCTGGTCTTTCCGTACAGGCGAACGTTGACATCTTCCCGATCCTTGCTGCCCTCCACGCCCTTCTTCGGCGTGACCGAGTACGTCGAATCCAGAAGCCGCACATCAAAAGTCGCCTGAACCATAAGCACCGACTTGCCATTAGAGGTGAGACGATATATACCTGATGCTTGCTCTGCAAAAGTAATACAGTTCGAGGATAATAAACCACGGCGGCACGACTCCCTATTCTGACAACTATAGAGCAAAGGTTCTAACCACAGCGACACGGCGGCACGGAGACGATTCGAGAAACAATAGCAGGATGGTTATTCATACCACGGCGGCACGGCGGCACGGAGACAACCCGCACCAGAATAGCAAGGCATTCTTTTTTTAGATCCACGGCGGCACAGCGGGCTGACGGCACGGAGACAATAGTATTTTCTACTTCCTTCAGGCTATTGATCAAAAGTCAGACTGAAACGATTGAGTAGTAAGCCTATGGTTAATGCGCTGTCTCCGTGTCGCCGTGGACATAAAAAGAAGGTCGCTTTTACCGGTTCACCATTGTCTCTGTGTCGCCGTGCCGCCGTGGTTCGAGTTACCATCTGGCCTGTCGTGGATCTCCCTGTCTCTGTGTCGATGTGACGCTGTGGTTCAAACTTTTCTTCTTATTTATATTTCATTAAGGTCAACGAGCAACTCTTGCAGGCTCCGGCCGAGACATTAGTAGCCCTGCGCCCGCGGAGACGACGATGATGATGGCAGCGATGGTCCCGCTGTCGAGGCCGAGGATCCAGATAGAGCTGCCGTTAAGCAAAATGTTGAAGTTGGACGTGCCGACGAAGAAGCCGGCGACGGTGGCGCCGCCGAGGATGCCTGCGCCGAAGGCCCGTAGCCTGGTATAGTGTTCCATCAGCAGGTATGCGGCAGATATGGCTGCGGCGGACATGACGATCTTGAGAGTGATGAAGCCGGGCACGCCGGCCACGTCATATGCGGCTTTGATCAGGAAGCTCTTTTCATACTCGAAGCTGCCGAGAAAGTTGTATGCCGCCAGCGTGGATACTATGTCATACAGTACGTAGAACACGATGGCGCTCACCAGTAGATACCTGCTCCACTTCACTATTCTGTCAATGTTTCGTATTTTTATATATGCTACCAAATATAATAGCGGCATTTACGCATGCAGCGATTGCATAGCTATCGGCTGTGGCAAACTTTATACATGTACCGGCCCATGGCTTAATCATGCTAGACAGGCCATACACGTTCATCAACTCAGCCATGAGCGCGGACGGCAAGATCTCGACGAAAAAGCGGAAGCAGGTCAAGATCTCCGGCAAGACAGACTTTGACCGGGTCGACGAGCTCCGGGCCGGCAGCGATGCGGTCATGGTCGGCATCGGCACGGTGCTGGCCGACGACCCCAGCCTGACGGTCAAGTCGGAGGAGCGCCGAAAGCGCCGGGTTGCCGAAGGGAAGGACGAGAACCCTGCCCGCGTCGTCGTAGACTCGCAGGCCAGGACGCCGCCGACGGCAGATATCTTTAAAAAAGGCACAGGCAAGAGAATCGTTGTAGTCTCGCAGGCCGCGCCTGCCGACAGGGTTGCGGCGCTGAAGGAGAAGGCGGAGATCATAGTCTGCGGGAAAGACGAAGTAGACCTGGAGCAGATGTCTGTCGAGCTGAAGAAGCGGGGCATCAACAGGCTCATGATCGAGGGCGGAGCCACGCTGAATTATGCAATGGTCAGCCGCAGGCTCGTAGATGAGATTTCGGTGTTCGTGGGCAACCTGATCATCGGCGGCAAGGACGCTCCGACCTTCATGGACGGGCCGGGTATCGCCGAGCGGAGCGAGGCTGTCGAGCTGAGGCTGATGAAATACGAACAGATGGACGAGGGGATCGTTTTAACGTGGAAAGTGTTGTAATTCAGGAGTTCCCTGCAGACGCCCGCATATCCGAGCTGGCGAAGAAGTACAAGTATAACGAGTACATGGTGGCGAGGTTTGCCAGGCTTGTGCCCGATCTGGAAAAGTTTCTGGAGAGCATGGAGGCTCCCCCCGCCACCTACATCAGGGTGAACACGCTCAAGATCGCCCCGAACGCGCTGCTGAAGAGGCTGACAGATAAGGGCTTTACCCTGAAGCCAGCCGATATACCGGACTGCTTTGAGGTCACCGGCGAGCCGTACTCGATCGGCGCCTCGGCCGAGCACCTGCTCGGCTACTTTTACGTGCAGGACAAGTCCTCTATGATCCCGCCCCTGGCGCTGGCGCCGAACCCGGGGGATACAGTCATCGACATGGCCGCCTCGCCGGGAGGCAAGACCACCCATATCGCCCAGCTTATGAACAACGAAGGGCTGATCGTGGCGATCGAGAAAGAGCCCGGCAGGATCCCGTCGCTGCGGACCAACATCGGCCGGTGCGGGGTAATGAACACAGCCATCTACAATATGGATGCGCTGGAAGCTGACAAGATCGGGGTAAAGGCGGACAAGATTCTGCTGGACGCCCCGTGTACCGGAGAAGGCGTGATCGCCCGGGACCGGAGCAGGAAGACCAGCAGGGAAGAGGCGGACATCCAGTTCTGCTCCACGGTCCAGCATGAGCTGATCGACGCTGCGCTGAAAGTCCTCAAGCCCGGCGGGACTCTCGTCTACTCCACATGCTCTTACGCTCCGGAAGAGAACGAGCTGATCATTGACTATGCAGTGAAGAAATACGGGCTGAAAGTGGATCCGGTGCCGTATGGGGTGCCGGGTATCGAGAAGTTCGGAAGCCTGACGTTTGCTCCCGAAGTGAAAAACGCCAGGCGCATGTATCCACACATACATAATACGACAGGATTCTTTGTAGCGAGGCTGCGCTATGTATAGGGGACTGAAGAAAAACGAGCTGACGCTGGTCCGGCGGGGGCTGGACTACTGGGGCGCTTTCGATCTCTCTAAAGAGCTGAACCTGATCGCCCGGCAGGGTGATAAGGTCGAGATCTTTACCACCACGCCTGAGGTGAAGTTCTTCGCGATCGGCAGAGACCCGGAGCCCCTGACAGCAGGGCTCTGCATCGGCGAGGTCGGGAAAAAGCAGTTCCTGCCGACGCTGGAGGGGCTGTACCTGATCGCCCGGGCTTCGGACAAGAAGAAAGTCGAGGTCGTCGGCCAGGCAGAGTCACTTGTGCTCTATGGCAGAGACGTCTTCGGGACTTCCATCACCTGGGCGGACGAGAGCATAAAGCAGAACGAGCGCGTCATCATCGCCAACAAGTTCGGGGAAGCCATCGGCGTAGGCCGGGCGAGGTACGACTACGCCGGGCTAAAGGCAGATAAGGTTACAGTTACCAACGAGGCCGACGTCGGCCTGTATATCCGTAACCAGGACATCATGGCCGGGTCGACCTGCCGCATAGGGCTGTGAATTCAGGCTTTCTCGATGACACCGCAGGCAATACGGGCGCCGCTGCCGCCTGAAGGGTCAGTCATCTGGTCGTCCGACCCTGCGTGTATTATGATAGCGCTGCCGTCAGCATCGAACAGAGTGACAGGACCTGGTGACAGTGTCACTCGATCAGTGGTCACGTTCAGCCGACCGGTGCCCGCCCGGTTTACCCGGATATCAGGCAGGTCTCCGGCATGAGGGCCCTGAGGGTTGTCGAGCCCATGCTGCTTACCAAGCGGGTTGTAGTGGTCTCCAGCCCCGGTGAACGGCGGGGTACAGTTCCCCACGGCGTGAATGTGGATGCCGTGTCTGCCAGGGGGCAAGCCATCTACGCTGACGTTGATCTGCACCGTGCCCGGGCTGACTTCGGTAAAGCGGGCGATTCCGACATCTTTGCCTTCGGCATTTTTAAGGACTGCTGTGGCCTGATCGATTTGGCCGCCCTGAACATAGGCGCCGGCGACCATGGTTACAGACAGCAGTAATGTAAGCAATAGCACATTTATATTCATCATACTCCACCTATCACAGTTGGCCGTTTTGGAATGATAGTATCTCGGCTGCATTCAGGTGACAGTACACGGCATAGCTTGAAAATAATCCGGATTTTTCCAGCACTACTAAACGGTCACGGCACTGACCCCGGTTTATCGAAACGTTTAAGAGATAAGCAATCATTAACGGTATTAGATGAAATCAGGGATGAATAGGGTTTATTTCACAACAGTAATTATTATTTTGAACTTACTGATATTGTACTCCCTATGTATAACCAGCGCCAGCGCCGAAGGAACTGGGTACCTTATGGGCCGGGTCACTATGCCAGACCAGCAGACGGGCATACCCAACGCGGAAGTCGAGCTGCAAAAGGACGTGACAGGCACGGACGTCGGCATGGCTAAAGTGACCACGGATGCCCAGGGTAACTTTTATATCACCAACCTCGAGCCGAACGACGAGTCCTGGGGCTACAGGCTAGTTGTCAAAAAAGGCGACTGGGGCCAGAGCGTGACCCAGCATTTCTCAATCATAGAAGGCACTTCGACGGTCGTGACGGTCCGAATTTTCCCCCACATCAGCCGGATGACGGTGGAGAGCGATAAGGCAGTCATCAGCGCTGACGAGACCTCCCGGGCGAACATCGTGGTCAGGCTCTACGATATCGATGGCAAGCCGGTGCCCGATAACATGCACGTGGTATTGTCACAGGACAGCTACTACCCCAACCCGGGCAAATTTTTCGCCGGAGGGCAGAATGGCACTGAACTGCTGCTACCCACCAGCGGCGGAAAAGTAGAGGTGCAGTACGGAGACATACCCGGCGACTCCCTGGCCCGGACCGTAAAGATCAACGCCGAGTGCGTCCAGTCTGCGGGGAATGGTTCGACCGCCCTTTCCATAGACCTCGTGAAGCCCAACACAATCACAGGTACAGTGTATGATATGACCATGCAACCGGTACCTTATGCAGGAGTCTACCTGTCCCGGTGGGACGGCGTAGGCAAGTATACTGGATATAACAGCACCGAGGATGGCGACTCGACGGACGGCAGCGGCCGGGCTGACGCTAACGGCAACTATCGCTTTACAGTCATGCCGGCGGGCGACTACATGATCACGGCTAACGAGTCCTCGTTTAATAACTCTACGAAGGTGCAGGTCATACGGGGCACCTACAACGTGGACATCATCCTCCCGATGAGCCGGGGCAGCATCAAAGGGTACGTCAGCGATCCGGATGGCACTCTGGTGCCCGGAGTCCAGGTCAAGCTGTTCAGGGTCTACGAAGGCAGGCTGTCTGAGATGGCTGTTACAGTATCGGACGAAGACGGAAGCTTCAGCTTTGACGATATATGGTATGGCAGATACAACCTGCAGGCATCCGCAGGAAATGAGACCGCCGACCTCCCGATAGTGCTGGATTCATCGAAGGCAACCGCAGCCATGAACCTGCGGAAAGCTAATACGACACCTACGCTGGTTCCCACGCCAGGTGCTAACAATACTACGTCCGCTAACGTCACTGTCACCCCTACAGTCAAGCCTGCTTCACCAGGCAACGCCACGGGCAAGACAGTTACGCCGAAGCCTCCTACCCCGACGCCATTCCCGCTCACGCCGGAGAACCTGCTGAAAACATACGGTGTGTCTATTGCAGTCATTGCCATTATTTGCGCAGGCCTGCTCGTGCTGGCAATACGCTACATGCCGCCGAAGTTATGAGCGGTGAGCGCAGTGCATTGCACTGAACACAATTTTGATATGCCTGCCGGGCTTACAGTACCACCATGGCGGGTTTGATCCGGGACTGGCTGGGCAGCGGGCTCGCGGACTTCGAGCGGGCGCTGCTGTACGATCAGGACAAGCAGCACTGGGGCTGGCTCAAGTGGCTGCCGGAGGGTGGAAACAGAATTTTTACCCTGTCTAAAAGCCCGTTCCTGGGCAAAACAGGCATTCCAACTTATTATATTTTGCCGGAGGGCTACGACAGGCTCCTGACGGAAAACCAGTTCGTCCGAGTCCAAGTAGACGGCTTACCCCATGAGGAAAAGTTCCCGGAGCATTATAAGTCCTACACAGTGAAGTCCGTGGAAACGATCCCGGACCGGGAGCTCCTGAACATTTTACCGCACCCCAAGCTGTACCTTGAGGAATTCCGGCATGAAGCGACAGTGAACTTTGTCAATGCCGAGAAAGACAACCTGGACGTAGTCCTGCCTTTGCAGCTTGTCAGCTGCCCGTCGAACGAGACTGGCTTAGGCGGCCTGACGGTCAGGCGGGAGTCTTTCCTCGAGAACGAGCCCGGCCAGGCGGACATCGTGCGGCAGTTCAAGGACGGCGTGCTGGACTGCATTCCGACGGGGTTCAAGATCGTAAATCCCTCTTACTTTTACATGATGGTCACGCCCGGCAAGGAAGCAAGCATGGAGCGGCTCAGGAAGAAGGTAAGAGAAGTGAACCTGATGACAGACCCTGGCACTTCGCTGAGCATCCACCTGCCGATGATCCACCTTCAGTCCAGGTACCAGTTCAGGCAGCAGCTCTCGGCGGACGTCGTGTCCTACCAGCTGACGGCACTGATCTGCCAGCCCCACCTGAGGAGAGAGGACATCAAGCCCATCGAAAGCTCGATCAAGAAGGCTCGCAAGCGTATGGAAAAGATGTCCGTCGACATCAACATGACTCCGCTGGCCGAAGTTAAGATCGCGGAGGCATTTGCCCGCATGCGCCTGGTGCAGAACAACGCGATCTACAGGTACCTCGATGGTGCGACAAAGCTGCTCGATTCCCAGCGTAAGGCCACAGAAGACCTGTACCACGACCTGTGGAACCGTCAGGTCGAGGCGTACGAGGACCTTCGCAGCGCCTTCGACGGCATGGAGATCAAAGGCGTGCAGGTGGCAGGCAAGAAGCGATCCGTCAGCATCAGCAGTTTCGACGCGAACCTGTCCCGCCGCGATATCTCCGTATACCTCGAAATTCGGCGCTTGATGCAGGAGTCAGGGGGACAGTACGTCAAGAGAGCGGAGCTGAAAAAAGCTCTGGCAATGGATGATGCGGCTCTGCGGGAAAGCCTGGACATGCTCCGCAACAGGGGCTACATTATTATGCTTCAGAACGGCTCGTTGATCAGGGTCTTCGATCTCGGCGAGTTCAGCGGCCGGTTTGACGAAGGGCTGCCGAAATAGGCGTGCTGAGACAATGAGGCCGGTATTCGGCCGGGCGGTCGCCCTGCCGCCGGATCTTAAAATATCATAAACTACTAATCTTATAGATTCCATATACTTTTTTAAGTGACTGCGGCCGGACGGCGGCCCTTAACGCCGTTAAGTATATAGACTCTGACCGGGATAGATATCATGAAAACTGCCGTAATCTTCGATAGCGCAGGCACCTTGCTAAAGGCGTACAGAGTGGCCAAGAACGTCCGCAGCGGAGAGATCGTCGAAAACGTGGCCTCGACCAACATGGTCCTGCAACACCCGGGATGCGCTCTGGTTGCCATCAGGGCAGACTCAGCCGATTTCCTGGATAACCTCGACGCATCGACTACCATCTCGACATTCCTGGCTTCTTCCAGCATCAGCCTCGACGTCATCTGCCGACGAAGCAAGTGCACGACGGAGCGCATAGCATCGGCGGCGAAAAAAGATACGCTGGCCACAATAGGCGATATGCGGGATGCGGTCGCCGCGGTTAAGCTTAAGTGTAAAGATATATATTATGTCAATATGGGTTTCGTTGTCGACGTGCCCCGTTCAGAGATACCCTACGTGCTGGCCACTGGCGGCCGGCTTTTCTCAGGTGCCAGGCGGCTGATCCAGAGACTGGGGGAACTGAAGGTCGACGTCTACATCGCATCCGGAGACAACAGAAAATCACTGTCTGCGCTTTCCCGGGAACTCGGCCTGCCCGAATCGAGGGCTTACGACGCCCTGTCACCGGCGGGTAAAAAGGAGCTGGTCCTGAAGCTCCGGGAGAAGTATGACCTGGTAGTGATGGTCGGAGACGGCATCAACGACTACCAGGCGATCGAAGCGGCGGACATCGGCGTGCTTACCGTACAGCAGGCGGGCCCGCGACCGCAGGTGCTTTACGACTCGGCAGATTTCGTGATCGACGACATCGGGAGCGTCGAAGAAGTGATAAGCAGAAGGTTACCCGAAGGAAAATGACGTTTACATTCAAACCCTTACCATTATAACCCGGAGGAAACTGGAGTGACTGCCTTTATTGAAGTTAAAAACCTGAACGTAAAATACGGGGATAAAAGCGTACTTAAAAACATCAACCTCACCATTAACGAAGGCGAGGTGCTCGGCATCATCGGCCGTAGCGGAGCCGGTAAGACTATCCTGTTACACGTGATCCGGGGCCTGGACGAGGACATCCCTGCGTCAGGCAGCATCGTATTCCACCTGGCAAGCTGCGAGAACTGCGGCTACGCCAACCCGCCGTCATGGACTGGCAAAGCCTGCCCGAAGTGCGGCGGCATGATGAAAGCACGGGACATAGACACTCTGTCACCCGACATGACAGACAGGGACCGCAGGAACATTTCTACGAGGATCGCCATCATGATCCAGCGTACCTTTGCCCTGTACGGCGACGACCGCGTCATCGAGAACGTGATGAGGGCGCTGGAGGACGTGAACTACTCTAAAGATCACACCCAGAGCCAGCTTGTCCAGCGGGCTGCAGACCTGATCGATCAGGTGAAGCTGTCCCATCGCATGATGCACATCGCCAGAGACCTGTCGGGTGGCGAAAAGCAGCGTGTGGTCCTGGCCAGACAACTGGCCAAAGAGCCTATGATGCTGCTGGCAGACGAGCCTACCGGTACGCTCGACCCCAAGACTGCGGGGATCGTCCATAACGGCATCGTCCAGGCGGCAAAAGACCATAACATGACTGTGCTCATCACCTCGCACTTCCAGGAAACCATCAAAGACATGGCCACCAGAGCCATCCTCTTAGACAACGGCGAGATCAAGATGGACGGCGCTCCGGACGACGTGATCAAGGAGTTCATGAAGTTTTCGAAGACGGTGGAGAAGAAAGAGTTCACGGCCGGCGAGCCGATCATCAGGGTACAGGACCTGGAGAAAATTTACCTCTCCATCGACCGGGGCATTATCAAAGCTATTAACAAGATAAGCTTCGAGGTAAAAGAAGGAGAGATTTTCGGCGTGGTCGGCGTCAGCGGCGCCGGCAAGACATCCCTGTCCAACGCGATCACCGGCAATCTCGAAGAGACTCACGGCATCTGCGAAGTGAGGATCGGAGACGACTGGGTCAACATGCTGGAGCCTGGCTACTATGCCAGAGGCAGGGCAAAACAGTACGTAGGCCTGCTGCACCAGGAATATGACCTGTATCCGCACAGGACTGTCGTGGACAACCTGACCGACGCGATCGGCCTGGACTTCCCGGCTGAGCTGGCGGAACGGAAGGCGATTCACACCCTGCAGATCGCCGGCTTCAGCGAGGAGAAGAGCGCAGACGTCCTGCCCCAGTATCCGCACGAGCTGTCAGAGGGCGAACGCCACAGGGTAGCGCTGGCACAGGTGCTGATCAGGGAGCCCCGCATCGTCGTCTTAGACGAGCCGACGGGCACCATGGACCCGTTCACCAAGCGCGATGTGGCTAACTCGATCCTGTCTTCGAGAGACGAGATCGGAGAGACGTTCGTCATCGTCTCCCACGACATGGAGTTCGTCCGCATGGTCTGCGACCGCGTCATGCTGATGCGCGCAGGCAAGATCGTCGACATCGGTGATGTTGAAACGGTGCTCTCAAAGGTCACAGAGCAGGAGCGTCAGATTATGGCGCAGGGCCAGTAAGGCCCATCTCTTTATACTGGCAGAGGAAGTGTTTTCTTTTATTTCGCTAAAAAGAAAGTATTTGAGCTGATATATCATTTTAGTCTGGAGAAGAGGGTACTTTGAGCGTAAAATATGTCGTAGATGTCGACGGGAAAAAGGTTGCGGTCCGAGAGGGAGCAACTGTAGCCGACGCGCTGGCGGCGGCAGGTGTCAGCCATCACCCGGGCACAGTCATAGGTATCATCAGCGGCAGGGAAGAAGCCCGGAAAGAAGTAGCCACTGAGTTCAAGATACTGACAACCCGGGGCGAGATACGGTTAGAGCTGACCGGAGGAGCGCTCAAGCAGGCCTGGCTCGACAGCTACAGCAAGTTCGCAGGCACGGAAACCAAGTGGACAACAGGCTATGCAATAGCCTTCGGACCGGCCCCGACAGGAGTGCCAGCCGGCAAGACAGAGACGGAATACCGGCGCTGGGACGTGTCCTTTGGTACTGGCGGCTACGATGCAAAGAACACTTATCTAATCATCTCTAAAGCAGACCACACTTCTGACTACGGTGTCAGGGGTGGCGGAGCTTTCGGGAAGATCATCTCGGGCAAAAAGGTGCTGGCAAGCCTGGGTCAGGACGACAGCATCAAGTCCATCGAGCCGGTCGTGAAGCTGGAGAAGTTCGCCAACAAGACTGTCACGACGGATACTTCGATGCCGGTGGAGGAGGGCATGGAGATACACACTGCCCTGCAGGTAGAAATGATGCCTAAAGCCAAAGACGGAGCAGAGCATTTCTACGCGGCGGTCAAGGACGGGACATTCCCGGTGGACTTTGCCGCCAGCACGTTCATATCCAGCGACGTCATGCTGGGAGAGGTCTGCCCGTACGAAAACCTCGGGGCCAGGAGCGAAGGCGCGGTAAGCATCCGGACAGACGGCAGCGGCAAAGGCCGGATCTACATTTCCAGAGCAGACCTGACATCGAGCATCTATCACTCGATCGTCGGCAGAGTGATCAACGGCATCGAACTGGTGAAGATCGTCAGCCCCGGCCAGCGCATCGCTGTCACGACTGTGCCCGACCGCCTTAGTGTGCTGGGCATGGATCTTAAAGCCGCCGAAGAATTTCTGACACGGCGGGGCATCAGGTACGAGAAAGCCGGCCACCAGGGCGAAGATGCAGTAGTCGTCGACCAGACGCCGCGGACTACAATGGAGATCGTCAGCTCGGGCAGCGTCAAAATCACAGCGATTCCAAGGGACGGCCTTGTTGAGATCGAATTATACGATGACAGAGCCCCCCAGTCGGTAGAATACTTCCGCCGGGCGTCGGGGTTGAAAGAGCAGCACGTGGGATCGCTCAACGTGTTCTTCAAGTACGAGGATACGCTGCTCTTCAAGGGCAAGACAGTACACGTCGGCGAGCTTATACCGGAGAACAAGCCGGAAGAGGGCTCGATCGTGGCGGCAGGCGAGATCGGTATGACCAACATGGCTGCCCGGTATGCAGGCATGGTGGGCGTGAGGTTCGGAGACAGCAGCAAGTTCGGCCCGACAGGGGAGAAATACACCTCCACCAACATCATCGGCAGGGTGCTGAACATGGAAAAGCTGAGGAAAACTAAGGAGAAGGAGACCGTCTATTTCACGGAGGTGCGGTGATGGCGAGTGAAGGACAGCAGGAAGATGTCATAACAAAAATGGTGGTCATATCTGATTCGCTGCTGCCTGCAGAGGTGGCGATCAGCGCTTACAAGATTACGAGCGACGTTGTAATCAAGGAAACCTGCTACGGGCTAATGATAACCGGAAAGAGAAGCGAGGTAAACCGGCTGGCCGAAGAGCTCCGGAACGAACACCCTCACAAGATATTCATCAAGGAGCGAGGTTACCCGTCGGGCGACAAAAGGCGTTGCCGGGCTAACAGGGGAGGAGGCCCCAGGCCGGGCTTCCACCAGCTGAAAGAGGAGCTGGACATCCTGCCGGATATCGCCAAAGGACTGGTACTCGTAGAGAGAGGTTTCACGCCCGTACCCCAGCCGAGGCCTAAAAATATTGACGTTGACAGGTTCAAGGAAATCATTAATTCTACTATCGCAGAAGGAGATGCGCAATGAAAATATTCATCTATCCCCCTAACAGCCTCATATTAGCAGATCTTGTCGAGCGCTTCGGCCACGAGCCGCTGACGCTCATGAGCGAGGTCCGCAAGAAGGTGACCAGCCCCAGTCTGGACTCCCCTCCCATGAACATGACGCCGGACGACCCGAAGAAAGGCCTGAAATACGCCGCCATCGAGATCCCCTCGGGCGTCAGGGGCCGCATGGCCCTCATGGACCCGCTGATCGAGCAGGCCGAGGCAGCCATCATTGTAGAGGATGCAGAATACATGTTCGGATGTATGGGCTGCGCCCGGACGAACGAACTGCTGAAGTACGTGGTAAGAAAGAAGGGTGTGCCAGTCCTGGAACTGCAGTACCCCAAAAATGAGAACGAGGCGAAAAACTTCGTGTTATACGTAAACGAGTTCCTTCGTAAGCTTACAAAAGAACAAGCGCCTGATGCGGAGGGAAGCCAGTGAGAAAGATACGCATAGCCCACCTCACCTGCGGCTCGGAGCACAGCGGCGTGCAATCTGAGATCGAGAAGGCCGCAGAGCAGGTCCAGGCCCAGATCGTCTTCCCCGAGGTAGAGATCGGCAACGTGAAAGAGAACGCCAACGCGTTCGGCCTGCAGGTGGCCAGTCCGGACCTGCGCCTGATGATCGCCAGGGCGAAGAGCATCGTCAAAGGCGATACCAAGGCAGACGCCGTCTTCATCACGACCTGCTTCCGGTGCGCCGAAGGCGCCATCGTCAGGAACGCCCTGAGAGACTACATTCACCAGCAGTCCGGCTTACCGGTCATCAGCTATTCTTTCACCGAGAGGACTTCCCACGAGACGCTTCTCACGAGAATGGAAGCCCTGTCGACCACTGCGCTCCGCCGCAGCCTGCTCGCCAGAGAAGAGCAGTCCGGCCTGACCGCGGGCATAGACTCTGGATCGAGCACCACCAAGGCCGTCATCATGAGGGACAACAAAATTATCGGCACGGGCTGGGTCAAGTCCACCGACGTCCTCAAGAGCGCCGAGGAAGCCTTCAGCAAGGCGCTGGCAGAAGCCGGCGTCAAGAGAGAAGATCTGGAAGGCATCGGCACCACCGGCTACGGCAGGTTCCTGATCGGCAAGCACTACAACGCCGACCTCGTGCAGGAAGAGCTGACGGTCAACTCCAAAGGCGCCGTCTACCTGGCCGGAAAACAGAAGGGTCCGGCCACGGTCATCGACATCGGCGGCATGGACAACAAGGCCATCTCAGTCCAGGACGGCATCCCCGGCAGCTTCACGATGGGCGGCATTTGCGCAGGCGCATCCGGCAGGTTCCTCGAGCAGTCCGCCAACAGGCTGGGCGTAGAGATCGGAGACATGGGAGCACTGGCCGTCAAGGGCGACCACTCAAAAGTAACCATGAACAGCTACTGTATCGTCTTCGGCACCCAGAGCCTGATCAACTCGCTGTCCAAGGGCAACGCCAGAGAAGACGTGGCCGCAGCAGCCTGCTACAGCGTTGCAGAGCAGGTTTTCGAGCAGCAGCTGCAGGAGATAGAGGTAAAGAAGCCGGTGATCATGGTGGGAGGATCTTCGCTTAACATCGGCCTCGTCAAGGCAATGGGCGACCTGCTGAAGATGGACGTCATCGTCCCGCCTTACTCCCAGCACATCGGCGCGGTAGGCGCCGCCCTCCTCGTCTCCGGGCTAAGGGGAGGGAGTGAGGAGGCGCAGGATGAACACTGACATAATGGAGCCTCTCGAAGTCTTCAAAGTCGAATGCCTTGACGAGGAAGGCGCTCAGAAGTACGAGGGCGTCATCAGGGACGTGCTCACAGACCTGAACTTAGTACGGGCAATCGGCCGCCTGCGAGTCTACATAGATCCTAAAGAGCCTGTCTTCATCATTGTAGGCATATTCAGGCAGGGCCTGCCGACCATCACCCTCGGAGACGTAGCCGACATCAACAGCGTCAACGAAGGCATCATGGTATCGGTCAGGGAAGAACAGTATGCTTCCACGGCTGTCGGAAAGCTCTACCTCAAGTACGGCCGCGACCGGATCATCCCCACCGACAGAACGTCGGTCATCGTCCCCGTAGACGGCGACTACGCCCGCCAGCACGACGAGATCTCCTCCATCGTGGTCTACGACCCCAAGGACGAGCTCAAGAAAGCCGTGATCGACGCGCTGATCAGGATAGCGCCGGAGGGATTCAGGGTGCGCAAACATTACATTTCAGAACATATGCTCGCCTTCATCGCCTCCGAAGACCCGATAAAGCCCGAGTGGATGAACGTCTGCCACCGCATAAGAGAAGAGATCAAACATGATAAGGAGGACTGACCGGGCATGGAACCACTGATCTTCCAGGGTGGCATATATAAGCACGAGCAGATGATCGAGCTGGTCGAAGACCTCGGCGGCTACATCCTGCAGAAAAACGTGCTCCAGCTGGACGTCATCGTAGTCATGCTGGTGCCTAACGCAGACCTGCCGCTGATCGAGGCCAAGGCAAAAGAACTGCTGGGCAAGCTCACCAAAGCACCTCTCGCCGGCGCCGAGATAGCCGTGGTCACGCCAACGCTGGCTTACCAGCACTTGCCCCACTTAGCCTGCGACATTGCGGAATATCTCCGCAGGGCGGGCTCCAAGACAAACATGATAGGCCTGGCCAGAGGCGTGGGCAAGCGCGTGGCACAGCTCAAGGCGACTGAAATCGACCTGATCAACGAGCATGACTGCGCAGTCTTCACGTACGGCAATTTCCGGGAGTGCATCAAGGAGAAGACCAAACTCTTCCGGGACATCGAAGTACCGATCGTGGTGACCGGAGGCCCGAATATGGACGTAGTCGAGGTACCGGGATGCGTCGCCTACATCGGAGGCCTCGGCAGAGTGATGCACAGGACCAGGCAGAAAGACGAGCTGGCGATCCTGGACAGGCTGGTGGATGCCACTGGCAAAGTCCTGGACGAGCGCAGGGCAGAACTGGATAAGGACCCCCTCAGCGTCAGCCCGCCAAGGGTGATGCACGAGATTGAAAAGCAGATCCCGGACATTCCGGAGTCGCTGGCCCCGACGCCGATCACGCTGCAGCTCAACGGCTGCCGCATCAAGGTACCCTACGACGAGTACGCAGAGCGCATCCTCAACGTCAAATTCGACGAGGGAATCTACATGCGCGAGGTAGCGAAACTCTACCGCTCGAGGATGAAGGATTACATCATCCTGAGAATTCTGCCAAAGTCAGAGACCGGGTTCGTTATATAAGAAGATTGAAGGCCACGAGCGCTGTGGCCTGTTCTTCTATTTATTGTCGCTCCTGGAACTTTCTGGACATGTGTCTGTGCCCAGATGTTAGCCTTTTAAAAGTCAGCGCATGCAGGCGTCCTGGAAGACGATCTAGAAGACGAATGCTTCGCTGTGCATTCTCTAATTGCTCTTATGTGGTGAGATTGCAAGACGAACGCTGCGCTGTGCCAATCCACACAGATGCCACAGATTCTGACTGATTCCACAGATTCCCTCTGCTGAATCCACAGATTACTACACGATATCACAGAAGGAATACTATAATAATAATCGATCACCGATGGCAATCGCAAGACAATCGATCAGAATATTTTTAGTTATCTGTGAAATCAATCGTAATCTGTGCTATCAATTAGAAATCTGTGGATTCTGTTTCAATCCGTGAAATCTGTGAGGTTTTGCACAGCGCAGCGTTCGTTTTGCTTTCTCGAGGAGCCTGTACTATCAAGTGAGGCACAGCACAGCGTTTGACAACGTTCATACGAGGATATGCTATAGTATACGCACGACGACTTGATCGGACAACAGTTGAAAAACCGAGTAAAGATATAATAGTTATCTTCTGCGGAATCCACCGCGGTTGATAACCATTCCTGCCGCCGCCAGGCCTCCTGCCATAGCGAAGGGAATGAAGGGCAGGCACCCGTCGAAGCCCCGGTTGCCTGCATCAGTCGTGGGAGTGCCTGCAGCAGTGGGCGTTATCTGTAAGGAGGGTGTCGGAGTTGCCGTAACCCTGGGAATCTGGTAAACAGTCTCGTAGAAGCCCTGACGGATGATGAACTGGGTGATCTCGGCATTCTTAGGCACCGGCACTTCGATAAACATGGGGTCTGTGATAGTATGAGGCAGGACAGATTCACCAGTGTACTCATCATTATCGTTCTGGTACTGATTGCCATTGCTATCCACAAAGATGACCTTGATGAAGGCCTTGACCTGCGAATCACCGGTATTCTCATAGCTGTAGAACAGGCGTACCCACTTGAGGTTCTGGGAATTCTCCGGCGGGAAGACGTTGCTGAGTGGCTTGTCAGTCGTGTTGATCACGAGCAGGTGGATGATAACCGGCCGTTGCTTGTCCTTGTATAAAAATTCCTCTGTCTGTGGCAAAGGTATGTTTTGATCTGCAGTGGCAGCCGGAGCTGTCAGAGCCAGGAAGACGAACACCGCGATGAGAATCGAGGTAGTACGGCCGAGCATAGATTAAACATCCTGATATAAGGATTTATACTTTTTGAAATAGTCCTGTAAGCACCACCCTATTTTGCGAAAAGCAGGACTAAAGTAAGTGAGTATGCGAAGAGCAGCGCTCCAAGAAAAATAAGCAGCCACCCCGGGTTGTGTAACTCAACGTTATGGGCATCAGCCTTACTCTCGCCGGCTCTTATGGGAAAGAGGACCTTAGTAGACACAACCACCCGATCGTCCCGGCCTGCGAGATGGAAGAACTCTATTGAGGCGCCGATCAGGAGTATGATGCCGCTCTCGATGAATAACAGGTTCGAAAGGGCTACGATTAGGTTTCCTCCCCCGGTCAGGATGATGTAGAGGCCTGCCAGCAGGAGGCTGGCGACGACGATGATGAGGGAGTAGATGAACATCGAGATAAAGGGCATTAGCCGCTGTAGCGTCATCGGTAGGAATGTGTCAGTCCGGACACAAAAGCATTCCGCCCGTGTGTTCCGGTTACTATAAATACTCCTGGACGGATAACTACACTATCATTTTCATAGCAGGGATAAGGGTGAAGTTCGAAAACACGCTAAAGGGAATCTTCGGAAAAGAGCCTGACGACGCAGTACAGGAACTGCTCAAGAACATCGAGGACGACTATGGTGAAGTCCCGTTCATCCTCAAGGCGATGAGCGACAGGCCGAACGTGCTGCTCCCCAAGATCATCTACGACGATGCAGTGCTCCGCAATCCAGAGCACCTCGACGAGACGACGGTAGAGCTTATAACTATTGGTGTTGCAACCGCCCTGAAGTGCGACCACTGCCTGAAGATGCACCTGAGAGTCGCCAGGCGAAAAGGCATCCCTGAAGAGAAAGTGTTCGAAACCATCCTTCTGGCCAGCGCGCTGTCAAATACCGCAGCCCTCGCCCAGGCGATGAGGGTGTTCGAGGCGGACAAGGAAGAGCACCGGGATACCGAGGCGTTCAAGGACGAATGCCCGGGCTGCATCGTCTACGAGAACAACCACAAAAATCTGAACGGGAACGATAAGACGGACTGATCATAGATTCTCCAGGAACCAGTTACGGATCAGATCATACATTTCTTTTCTATTCTGGCTGATCCCGTGATCGGCATTCTCGAACAGCACCAGCTTTTTCGGCTCGCCAGCCCTCCGGGCAATATCGACCGAGCACCGGTAGGTCAAAGTCTTATCGCCGGTGCCGTGAATGAGCAGGACAGGCCTTGGGGCAATGTCTGCCACGCCGTCAGTCCCATATGACTGGCTGGCTACGGTCACCACAGTTCTAACCCGCTGATCTAATGCTGCGGCAGAGATGACCACCGCACCCCCGAAAGACCATCCGATAAGCCCGATCTTGTCGATGTGCAGTTCCTGGTCCATGTACTCGATACAGGCCAGGAGGTCAGAGATGCACTCATCCAGCGCAGAATCATACCGGCAGTTTATCAACAACGAAGAGATGCCCGATTTTTGAAGGTCCTCAGCCAGCGGGTGATAGATGTCAGACGGGCCATGAGTGCCGCCGCCCACCCCATGCATGTAGATGACGCCTTTGTCCGAACCGCCCTCGTAGAACTCACATCGAACGTAACCGTCCCGGTTCTTAACCTCGAACTGGAGGGGAGAGATCTGCATCGATCATGGTTCGGATGAGGGATAATATATGGTATACTGATGTTTATGGTGAAAAGAAAATTCGCAATCTGTTGTTTCTGTGTCGGTGAACGTACAAGAACGCTATGATGCGCCGGACGTAATTGCACAGGCTCCACGAGACAGCAAATCGAACGCTGCGCTGTGCTAATCCTCACAGATGCCACAGATTACGTTTGATTCCACAGATTCCTCTGCTGAATCCACAGATTACCACTCGATATCACAGAAGGAATACGCTAATATTAGTCGATCAACGATAGCAATCATAAGATAATCGACAGAATAATTTTTGGTTACCTGTGAAATCCGTCGCCATCCGTGGTATCCAATAGGAATCTGTGGAATCTGTTTCAATCTGTGAAATCAGTGAGGTTTGGCACAGCGCAGCGTTCGTCTTGCTATCTCACCACACATGAGTCATCAGGAAGTTCGCATAATATTCTTAGCTTTTAACCTGCTTTCGCCGCTGGACAGGTTTTGGCTTAGCGACTTTTTTCACCGGCTCCAGCCCGTAGACGTTGATCATCTGGATCAGCTCGGTGAACGCCTCGATTTCGATCTCCAGAACCTCTTTCCTCGACATGCCAATAGTCATCTCTCCGTCAGCAGTCAGCCGGTCCGGGCCTCTGCGGACGAAGCGCTCGACGCCATCGGCGGAAAGTACTTCCTCGGCTTCCTTATCCCAGACGAAAGAGCGGCCTGGCAGGATCACGGTATCTTTGACCTTCCTCAGATCGACGCCCTTGAGGTCATCTATAGTGAGAAGGCAGGCGATATCTTTCTTCGCTGCCACTACGTTGACGGTGCCTCCCAGCTGTGCAAAGATACTGGCGAGCATAGGGGCGGCTACTGTGCCGGTGATGAGCGTCGCCTCCTTTGTGACCGGGGGGAGTTTCTTCAACAGCTTAGGATAGTGCGCGATGGCGAAGGGGGAGCCGATCAGGGGATCGCCGAGCGGCGTGCCGGTCACTCTGAATTTGTACCTTGAGGCGATGTCGTGGACGAGATCTTCGAACTCCTCGATGGTGTGGGGCTTCACGCCTTTGATCAGGGGGCCGTTCTTCAGGATCAGGCCCTGTTCCTCGGAGTTGGCGAAACGCATCAGGATGACACCCCTGACGCCCCACTTTTGCAGCAGATCACAGGTCTTGATCAAGTCCTCGCCGTCGTTCACCCCGGGAATAAGAACGGAGGCGGCATAGACGTCGCACGCTTTACAGAACCGGCGCAGCGCCTCGAGCGACTCTTTCGGCTGCTTATCGTTCATGTACTCCCTGCGCTTTTTCGGGTCGGCCGAGAAGACGGTGAACGTGACCTCTGTCACCCCGTTCTCTATGAAGAAGTCCGCATCGTCGGCTCCCTCGAAACCTTTGCCGCTGGTGTAGCCCAGGTGGATGGGAATCCCGAACTGCCCTAAGTACTTGACAAGTTCTTTCAGCTCCGGATAGCAACTCACGTCGCCGCCGCCGCTGATCGTGATCTTATCCACACATCCCCGGTTGAACATGAGCGCCTGCTGGACCTCCGCGACCACCATCATCAAAGGCTTGAATCCCGGGTACTGCTCTTTCACGCCCCGGGTACAGTAGTCGCAGCCCTTCTGGAAAGGCATACAATACTTACACCCAAAGGCAGGCACGTCCTTCACGAGCTTGAAATAGCAGTACTTACAGAAGCCCCGGCAATCCTTCCCCGGGCTCCCGCCCACGTCCGCGAGAACCTCAACCATGATGAGGAGAAATATAGTGGGGGAGGGTATTAACAGTTTTCGTTATACGGAAAGAGCGGGAGCGATTATAGTCCTGTGAAAAATTAGTAGTTGGCCCTGTATAGGTCGAAAATACCGCCAGGCACTTGCCTCATGAAAAATGGAATATTCAGGTAGAGGCTATGAAAAATTAATAGTTGGCTCCGTATAGGTCGAAAACACCGCCAAGCCCGCCAAGGAGCCAAGCCCGCCAAGAGCTAATTTTTCATGGAACGCCAAGGACATTTTCGATCGGAAATTGTAAGTTGGCACTGTATAGGTCGAAAATGCCGCCAAGCCCGCCAAGGAGCCAGGCACGCCAAGAGCTAATTTTGATGGGACCCCATTGAACTAGACACGCCAATGGCTTTTTCGATCGGAACCACGTCGATCACTAAAAATATAGCTTGGCGAGCTTGGCCTCTTGGCGAGCCTGGCGGCTTTACAAGCGGAGAAACTGAGAACTGCCAGGGTTTCATCACTTATGCCTGATCAAAGCTCCGATCATCACCTGACTCTTAGCTAATAAAAAAACGAGGCCTCCTGGTGCCGAGTTATTTCCATTATTCTTATCTTCTACTTGAAAACACAACTTTTCGCGAGTTATTCTTAACTTTTAGGACGGTCAGCTACAATTACACGAAGTACGTAAAGTAAGAAAAGTACGCAAAATATTCAAATTAATACTATATTAAGATCTCTTTCCAGCATGCCGTTTTTGCTGTACTTTGAGAACTTCGCGTACTTCGTGTAAATGGTACGGGCACTCATACAAAACGTATCAATAAGGACAATAAACGCACAAACTGTTTGTTTGTAGTACAACAGTAGAGCCGCCGCTGATCGTGCAAGGAGAATGGCCAGTCCCCCCTAAATTTATTCGATGATTGCAGCTTGCCCTCCAGTTCAACCCGTGTTTTCTTGTACTCCCGTATTAAAATTCGCCAATCATAGATGGTATCATGGAGGACGTAAAAACAGACCATATGCTGCACGCGAGCCTCTCGGGCTTTTACCAGTACCTGAAGGTCATGTACAGGTTCCCGGAAGAGCAGGTGAGAGGTATCATAGCGTGCAACGGCATGATCCTGCGGCGGATCAACAACCTGACCATGAGCTTATCAGACATCGACAGAATCCGGGTCTACATGAGAGGCTTAGGGCTTACAGGGGATACTATCAACCTGTACGTCAGATCCTTTGTCTTCTACGTCACGTATTTAGAGCAGGCGAACCGGGTGAAGGCGGAGGAGAAATCTCCGCTGACATAGTTATGGGTCAATAATTACAGGGTATGAAAAGGGTAATTATTAGATAATGGAGTTAAAAATTTTTCTGATCTCTGCTTCGCTTGAACCCTCATTAATCAGAGAGTTGTGACAGCCCCATAACTAATGGCACATCTTTTTTTCACTATTGTGGAAATGTATATAGGCTATGATAGCAATCGACTATCGACTAATAAAATGCCACTTCAGATCGTACTCTCTGCTGATGCTGAGAAAGAACTATACAAGATGGATGGGTCAATAAGGAAGATATTCATCCATCGTATTGCTCAGATAGCAGAGAAGCAGCCACCACCTACTAAGTTCTTGCACTTAAATGATCGGATATGGTGCGTTGATGAGATCGGCAGTGAGAAACGCTTACCATACTATATTGAAAATGGTAAGCTATACATACCGCATTGTTTCGACAATCATAAAGACTATGATAAATGGTGGAAGGAAAAGATGAATTAAGAAAACTTTTCTTCAAACTCAGATAATGAATAGGTATTAGTTTCAATTTTGCCACTTTTCATATCTTCTACGTCTTTATTGATAGCATTAATCACGCCAGCACGTTCATCTTCACTTTCAGGTGTGCGCTCAACCCATGCCTGATTAGCATCTTTAGGTTTAGTTACAATTGATGTAAAGGAAGAGATATAATGCCCTATTGCAGCCCATGACATCATACAGCGCACACTCTATTGTAATTTTATGTAAGATTCTGTACGTAAATAGTTTCTGCAATAAAATATCTTGTCAAGTACCATTTATGGAACAGCCCCCACCCAAACTGGGTAATCAGTGTTTGCAGTATAGAACACTATAACGATCACTTCAACCCCGGAGTCGACCTGGAATTACTGGATCGTGCGGGGCTGGTGGCCGGAATATGAGATTGGCGAAACACCGGCCAAATATGTAACAGTACAAGCCTGGACCTCGCTCACGAAGATGGTGATGCATCCGTGCCAAGCGCGCCCTGCCGAAGCGTTTCTGAGTTCATGCTGCTGCCCATGTTTTCGAGGAAGATAAAACCCGTGCCCGTGCCGGTGCCGGCAGCGATGTGATCGACGGTCATGCAAAATAATTGCCAGAATGCACCGACGCCCTGCAGGCAGGAGAGGATAGATATGGCCGATAAATGGCTGTGCGTTAAAATTATGATTTAGAGTTATGTAAACTGACGTGTCTGACGCACAGGTTGATAGATTGGAGGGCTTGCAGGGCTTGACTGAATATTTGGTCAGTGCTGTTGACAATTAATATAATAAATATTATAGTATATAAAGGTTGCTTATTAGTCGGTTGCTAAAATATTAAGTGAGTAGTTGGACGGGGTAGAAGGGTTCTAAAGTATAGTAGTTAGAATGAGATGAATAAAGCAGGTGCCTTAAGCCGACATCGACCCATGACCGGCTTAAGGCAACTACATTTGTTGTTTTCTTACCACTTCTCAGGATTGCTACTGCAAGTCCTGTTTTTAGAGTATGTGGTTGGGGGTAATGAAGGTTCTGTATTGTTGTTGTAATTGCAGAAATGAAAAGGGAGTTCGAAAGAGAATCTGGAAAATGAGGAATAGAGGATCTATAGAAAAAGATAAAAAAGTTAGAGAAGCGGGCTTATACGTCCGCTTCGCCGATTACCTGGGTCTTGCCGTCAGCAAAGGTAGCCGTGACGATAACGTGCGTTGGGGTCGGTGCGCTTGTACCATCAATTGTGTACGATCCACCAACATCCTTTAACTCAGTGGTAGCATCAGTCGGGCCGACCACAGTAGAACCGGAAGGCTGGTAGCTGACAGTAACCGACTGCATCTGACCTACATCCGGTCCACCGACGTTAGTAATCAGTACGTCACCAGAAGTAGTCTTCTTGATGGTGATGCCTACAGTGTAGGGCTTGCTGACACCGTTCGACATGCTGAACACGAAGGCAGCAATAACTGCTGCGAGGATGACCGTAATGGCGACCATCAGGATAACGCCGATAACGGCCGATACGCCTTCATCATTCTTTGCGAATTTCTTAACCATATATATCTCCACCATTGGTCTCCGGCCTGATAGCCAGAGTGACCATTTCTTATGCGAAATCGCATTTTGCGCCGGTTACAGGTTTCGTCAATACTTTGCCCGTTTTTCAACAGGCATTTACTCACCCTTTGTTTGACGATCCTGCACAAGCGCATATTGCCCATATTAATGGGTATAAATTGGATTGGTTCCAACTTATTCCATGCGACTTTGCCTACTTGCTTATTTAGCTTCTGTCTATAAATAACTTTCCTATACGGCCTCTGTTTGGAAAATAGATTTTAAATTCACAAGTTTTACAAAATTTAAGCTTGAAATAAACACAATTTTCTTATTGAATAAAATCTTTTTGAGTATTTACTGACAGGTCGAAAAATTATTCCAGATAGACCTGGTGAGTAAAATATAGAAGTTTAATTACAAAAGTAGAAGTTAAACTTGGTTTCGATAGATATTGTGAGATGATGGCTAATAACTTAAACAAGAGTTAATTAAAAAAATAGAAAAAAGTAATCAGACGGATTATACGTCTGCTTCGCCTATTACCTGCTGTTTACCGTCCTTGAAGTAGCCGGTTACAATAACGTGAGTCGGAGTTGTCGGCGGCACCTTATTAGGTGAACCTACGCCTTCAGCAGGAATAGTAAAGGATCCACCAACAGTCTTTAGTGCATCAAATTTTTCGATGTAATCAAATAAAGTGTCTGTATCAGGACCATCAGCTGGTACTTCACCATTATAAGCATTGATTGCTGCACCATTTACAGGCTGATAAGTAACATACACATGTTCAAGCTGTCCAACATCCGGGCCTCCCGAGTTGACAATCGATACAGCACCGCTTGTAGTCTTCTTGATGGTGATACCAACCGTGTAGGGCTTGCTGACACCGTTCGACATGCTGAACACGAAGGCAGCAATAACTGCTGCAAGGATGACCGTAATGGCAACCATTAAGATGACGCCAATAACGGCCGATACACCTTCATCATTCTTTGAGTATTTCCTAACCATATATATCTCCACCTGATCTCCGGCCGGATGGTCGGAGTCATATGTAATGTAACATCCTTAGAAGTGTGTACAAATTGTTGATTAGGAAAAGCAGTTTCTGCATCCCATTACCTGACTGGTAACAGTTTGCACTATTGCGATCCCCCCACTTCAACGCAATATTCCACACTTAAGGCCCGGAAATATAATTAATTACATTCCCGAGTATTACAGTAAAATGTACTATAAGAGTTTGGATATATAAAGCTTTCTTAATAAGGGTCTGTTTTAAAAATCATTGTACATTTAGGCCTATTTCATTACGAGAATGCCAAATTTTGATTTCGTTTACCATTACTGGAATAATGTTCCATTTGAAAAGCCTGAAGTGCGAAATTTTGTTCAACTTAATATAGTCAGGAAGTCGTATCATTTAGTGAAGCCTAAAAGTGTAATAGCAGTCAGCATTGAATCGTAAACTGATTTACCCTCAATCGCTTATACTATCCATAATTTGCCGTTTTACGAATGAAAAACTGATTCCATATAGATCCCACCGCGCTTATTCTCCGAAAACTCTAAGCCTAATGATAATATTATATGATATGTTTACGCGTCTGGAAAAAGATGCGCAAAACGGATAGCCGGTTACCTCGGCAGCTCCTTAATTATTTTTGGGAGAATCTTGCCGTTTCGACAAACGTCGATAACTAACTATAAATGTAATTAACGACAAATAATTGCCACTTAAATGCAGGTTGACTGACCCATGAGAATGAAGATTACGACGCCTTCACGTCTGCATTTCGGTCTGATCGATTTTAACGGCGCTCTTGGCCGTATCGATGGCGGTGCTGGTGTTGCCATTAGCAGTCCTCGGAACGTGTTAGAGGTTCGGGACTCGGACGCTTTTAAGGTTAACTCTTCTGAACCTGAACTGATCGAGGGCATTGCCAGGAAAATTTGTGATAACCTGGGGAAGCCCCTGCCGAATTTTGAAGTCACCGTTGAAGAAGAGATCCACAAGCATGCTGGCTTCGGTTCGAAAACGCAGATCAGCCTGGCGCTGGCGTATGCGATCTGCCAGGAGTATGGCATCACCTATGCCAGCATCGAAGAGCTTGCAAGGTTAGTCAACAGAGGCGGCACCTCGGGCATAGGCGTCAGGGCTTTCGATCGTGGAGGTTTCATTCTCGACTGCGGCCACAGCTATGGCCCGGGCAAGGAGAAGACATCCTGTTTACCTTCGTCTGCATCGAATGCTAAGCTCGCACCCCTCGTAATGAGGTGCGACGTGCCGGATCACTGGCGGTTCGTGCTGGTGACGCCGCTGTACGATGAGGGATCTCATGGCAAGTCAGAAGTTGACATATTCAAATCATCGTTCCCCATTAAGGCTGCTCAGGTAGACCGTATCTGCAGGATTGTTTTAATGCAGATGGTGCCCGGCATCCTCGAGAAGGACATCGAAACTTTTGGAAAGGCGATTAACGGCATCCAGTCGATCGGCTTCAAGAATATAGAGGTCAAGATCAAGTCGCCGCTGGTGCCGAATATGCTGACCATTATGGACAGCGCCGGCTCATATGGCAGCGGCATGAGCTCTTTTGGGCCGACAGTGTTCGGCCTCACGGACAACGACAGGAAAGCAGAAGAGATCCAGAAGACAGTCTGCGACTACTTAAGCGACCTGGATATCGAGTGCCAGAGCTGGATTAGTGAGCCTAATAATAATGGCGTTTTGATCAGCGGTCATGGACATAACCGCGCAGTATTGAAGAACACTGCTATGATTCAATAAATTAACTTGTGCCACCTGTTAGATTAGCAGTATTGCTTGAGACAGAATGATCATTGGTCACATCGGTCATATTCATTTCATTAGACACAGTAGTTACAGTGCTATTATTAAGCAACGACTGCTCGATACTATCTTTGAGCGGTTTCTGTGAATATTTTAGATTGTTCATATGAGGTATTACTGATACCAGGATAGAAACTATTATCAATAGCACCATCAGCAGGGTAATGAACTTTTTATTTGTCAAAGCTAAATAGAACATCCCGAAGGACATAATGGACAATAGTCCAAGAGAATATGGCAGTAAACCTATTGCTTTCAGGTTATAGTAAAAGCCGGAAGATGGGTTATTTATTATCTGATCATACGAAAACATGTTATTTGGCGTACTATTCGTAATCAGGAAAAATAGAGTGACTATTGCCGAAAACGCTACATAGACTCCCAGATATTTCTTGAAATCGCTTACTTTAACATTGCAAATGTAGATCAAGCCCAGTAAGATGACTGGGGGTACTACTGGTTCGAGGTATCGTCCGATTGTCGTGAAGTAAGCGGAGCCAGATGACCGCAGGCTGATAGCAATTATTGTGACACCTATGATGGAGAACAGGATCATCTGGAAGATGAAGATTTCACTGACTTTGAAGCCTTCACCGAGACGGAGCTTTGTATTAAGCTCTGTGAAAAAGAAGAATATCAATATTGCGAACAGCATGAACGAAGCGAGCAGGAGGTAGTCGATATGATTGAGGAATGTCTGCACTAAGCGAAGATACTCTTCTAAATTGCTCACAGCATATACAGCCCGGTTAGTAATTCCCACAGTATTATATGTAGAGCCAATACCCGGTTTCACGCTCTGGCCAGTTAATATTGCATTTATTTTGCCTGCATTAGACAGGAAGAAATGCCATGCAGCATAAGATATGATGAAACTTGCGATCAATGCCGCTTTACTTTTTAGTACATTGATAATGCCCTTTTTCCAATTAATCAGGAGATAAAGTACAATCGTCCCGATAAAAGCCATCTCGGCCATTTGCGCGATCGATTTGGTCATTTCAAGAATAACGATTGAAGCGCCTGCCGCGATTTGCCATTTCAGAAGGTTAGTTTCAAATGCTTCGATGATAGCCAGGATGGAAAAGAGAACTAAAGGCAGATACAGATTCTCCTGCATCAGCGTAAAGGAAAAATAGTTCAGAGCGAGGCAGGTGGATATAGCTACAGCCCCAAGAATTGAGTATAAAGGCTCAACATATTTCTTTAGTATTAGATAAGCTGGAAAAATGATCGTCGAAGAAAAAATGCACCCAATAATCAACATTATGTCGTAGGCTACTAAAGGATTATCAGATAGTATATACCCTATCGATTGAAATGCGATGTAAAGAGGGGGCTGCTGGCCGATACCAGGATATAATTTCCCGCTCGCCAGGATTTTTGCTTCTTTATCATATACATGTTCATCAGAGATGAAAGGCGCGTAAAAATCTAGCGAGATGAAAGATTTAACAACCACGAGAATTATGAAAATACCAATGATGATTAGCAATCCATTTTTTTGCAGATCAATACCATAAAAGGCATTATTACTTATCTTTTCAGGTACGTTTCCCATGGCTGGTCGTAGATGTTACGTAAGCTTAAGATTTATAATTAATTGTTAGCGGAGAGTAATAGAATAATGAGATAGTATATACGAGTAGTTATTCGAGTAGTTAAGAAGTAGAAAATCTGATCCATATCCTAAATATTGGACAGGATCAACTGTTTATAAGCATCAGCGATTTTATACGCCGCCTTCTCCCCCTTGGCGCTCGTCTTAACCACGATCCCTCGCACGGCCAGCATGCGCATACACCGGCTTACTACGCCCTCCTGCACCCCAAGCGAGGCAGCTATTTCGACACTCTGGATCCCGGGCTGTGCCATAACCATATTAAGTATTTCTTTTACGTGAGACCGTCGCAGCATAGAGATGATCATCATTTCCGCATAGGAATAGGTGTCTGAGTTCTTGAAGTACCGGACGTACTTGGTGCCGTCGTTAAAGGAGGATATGCAGTGGTGCAGGGAAAGGATGAACAGGTGATATCTGACGGTGCCTATGTTCATATTGAGGCTTCGCTTGATGTCGGACAGCGTCAGGCCGGGCTGGTCTTCGATCAGCTTCATGATCCTGTTCCTGTTTCCACCCCGGTCCAGGATCGTCAGAGTCCCTACCCCCAGAAGAGACAGACCCCTTCGTAACACGATTGCTCACCAATCGTAAAACATGCGACGGTTAATATATAGTTTCTGTCATAATCTGTTAATTATAGACCTATTTTAGAGTTATTCCTGAAAATTTTAGGTCGATCCGGCACCGTTTACACGGAGTATAGTCTTACGAAAAATGGGGTATATCGGACATGGTTATAGGGCCGCCAGGCACGCCAAGGACTTTTTGATCAGGATCACTACAAATAGCTAAATATGGCCTGTCGAGCCTGGCACCCTGGCGTTCCATGAAAGATAGCTCTTGGCGAGCCTGGCACCTTGGCGTGCCTGGCGGTATTTTCAACATATACAGGACCAACTTTCTTTTTTAATACCCCTACTTGAAAATACCCTTTTCATTCACGCATCGTTCTTAAAACTATTTTGACAGTTTCTGTGTATGGGAGTTCGCCTTTTGAACGCCTGCGAATGCAGGCGTTCTGTAAGGCGATCTGCAAACGAACGCTGCACTCTGTCGGAGATACAGATTGCCAGATATGGAGGCACAGGAATAGCGAGAATGATACATAAAAATTAAATAGTTATTAAGTATTAATTATGTATGGCGAAAATATGGCCCTGACAGTAAATCTAGGCACTCCCTATGAGGCTATCATAGAAAACCTCATAAGAAAGGGTTATGCAGGAACCCAGGCGGAAGCGATTAGACATGCCCTCGCGTTCTACGAGCGATACATTGAGGAAGAGGAAGTCAGGCTAGTGAATAAGGGTATCGAGGACGCTATGGCAAGGATAGAGAGCGGCCAGGCGAAAACGTCTTCCCTGGAAGAGGTAAGGAAGAGACAGGCCAGGAAACGCTGCCCGTGATACCGTGGAAATCAGGCTATTTGAAGAGGCGGAAGAAGACCTGGATCGGATGGATAATGCCATCTATGACCTGTTTAACAAGCACATCGATAAGATAGCGCAGATGCCGCCTCGCAGGCACCTTAAGTTCGGACTGCCCTTCAACGTAGAGGAAGTGGGGCAGGGCAGAATTATATTTCAATATAACAGTGATACACTATACATTATAAGGTGTTTTACGTCTCACAAAGAGTATGAGAAATGGTATAAGTCGTTTAAATGATATCAACGCTATTGCTTTAAGCCATCTCCCTATAAGCCATGTGATCCGGGGCATACTCCGCCGCTCTGAGGTATGAATTGAGCGTCGGACGGTATCGTTCGTTAATCGTATATATTGGCCTCCCATCCTTCAGGGGATTTTTCATAATCACTCCGCCGTCCTGAAGCTCTCGAAGATACTTGCTTACTGCACTCTGCGGCATGTCCAGCTCTTGCGCGATCTCGATGTTGCTGGAGCATCGCCCTTCGGCGATCAATGCCAGCAGCCTCCTCATCGGCTCCCTCCGGACCAAGGCGATAGCCCGTTTTTCATCTTCCGAATAACTGTGGGAATTTTTAAAGTAGCGGACGAACTTGGTGGCGTCGGTATGCTCCGATATCTTGTGGTTTAGCTTGAGGACCAGCAGGTGGTAGCGTACGGTTCCGAGATTCATGCCCAGTTTCCTTGCCAGGTCGTGCTGGGTCAGGCCGGGCGTTTCATAAATAAGCTTAAGCAGGGCGTTCCTGTTGCTATTACTGTCGAGCTTCGTCCGGGCCCGGGTGACTGTGCCGGCCGCTAAAAAGCGCAATATTAGATACACGGTTGCTGCGATCAAGCCTGCCGACACGTTGACTGTAGCCGCAGAGAATCCTCCGTCGCGGGTTTCATAGTAAACGGTACCGTTTTGCTCGGTCATTTTAATGACGTAGGAATCGGTCTGTTTTTTCCACAGCAGGTTACCTTCCCGGTCGTAAGCGTATAAGCCTCCTGCGTACGTACATTTCGATTCGCCATAGACCACGGGAGTCTCGTAGTTGAAAGCCCAGAAGTTCACGTAGACGATTTGATCTCCTGCCAGTATTTGCTGGTACGTCAGGTTTTTAACTCCGGGATAGTCTGGCGCCGGAGAATATGTCTCAATTTCGTCGACCGACAGGTTTGCGGTAAAATCGGGTTCGAACTGGTACCAGGGGAAGATCATACTGGCCGATTTACCGTCGAGAGTCACAGTTCTCCCGTGCCCGGGCGAGATTTCCTGGTCCCATAAGCGCCCTCCTTCGATGACATCATAGGCACTGAGTGTCAGAGTACTAAGATCGTCGAGGCCGGCATCCGGAGTGCGCCCGGGAGTCATCTCGTAGAGTGTCCCATTCGAGAGCAGGCTGTTGAAATAGTAGCTGGATGAGAGGTCTCTGACAGCCAATTCGTTACCATTGGGGGTGAGGGCTCTGATCTTGTAATAGTAATCACGATCGGATGGGTAAGCTTGTCCGAGGTAGATGCGATCGGCAGAGTCGAAACCCATCAGGAACGTGGAGACCCCGTAAGATTTTGTCCACGCCAGGTTGCCAGCGCTATCCAGGGCTGCGACGCCGTTGTTCAGGAATACGTAAACCATGCTATTACGACTGTTGATCGAGTAGATTGAAGTACTATACACAGTGCCCATGCCAAGCTCTGAAAGATTCCTGTTCCAGGCAATCCTGCCATCGGAAGTATATGCTTGAAGAATCCAGCCCCCGTCCGGATACTGATACTGGATAGCGTAAATATCGCCCGATTCTGCAACGGCCTGGGGATAAAAGATACTGCCGACTTTCCAGAGAGTGGTGCCGTCCTGGTCAATGGCAGTTATGTCGTGAGTATTATAGAGATAGATGGTATGATTTGCCGCGTATAGCTGGGCGTTGTATAGAGTATAGCAAGGCTTGCTCCAGAGCAGTTGACCTTCACTGGAGATTGCGACGATTTCACCTTCACCCTGCCAGAGCACGAGATCTTTGGGCCTTATTAAAAAGTAGGTGCAGTCGCCGATTGTTGCTGCCTGGTAGATGCTGACGTCGGAAAAGTCAGCCAGGCCACCTTCGGGCTCGGGGAGCCGGAGATTCCATTTTAACTCCCCATTCGCCCCTATGGCGTACATCAGGTTGCCGTCGATGGTGATGAACGTGTCATTGTTCCCGACGTACATGGTATCGGTTCTCTGTAAGGAGGTGTTAAGTGACCATTCGCTGGCTTTAATCTCGTTTTCCGAGAGCACCGTCATGCCCAGGGTTACGGAGAGAAAGAGCAGGAGTGCAATGATTATTACGCTGAAGACTTTGTCTCGCTTCATTTCATCGCCAGACGATTAATCTGCGGAAGCTTAGATATAGATTCTCTCAGAATCGTATAATTTTAGTGCCGATTTTACAAACTGGTGTGAGCCATGGGCTCATGCATAAAAAGCCTTTTTTGCTTAAAAAAGGAGAAGTATGCCCGTTCCGGGCACACCAGGTCGCCCTCAGAGCTTCTTAAAGCCAAAGGATTCCATGCAGACGTCGGCGTTGATCTTGCCGGCGATGTAGGTCTCGCCAGTGGAGATGTCGTTGACGACGACTTCGGCCGGGGCGAAGATGCCGGGGTCGAGCTTGTAGAAGTCGAACTTGGCTTCCTTGAACACGGTGTAGAACGGCTTGCCGTAGTCCTTCGAGGTGGAGGACGGAATCTTGGGGACGAAGTCCTTGATGTTGCCGCCGTCTACGGTCAGAGTGACGCTGCCGTGGTAGATCGAGGCATCGTTGGTGGTGCCCATGGCGACTGCCGCGTCCTTCTTGACGGGCGGAATGGGTGCGCTGCCGAAGGCGCTGACGATGTGCCTGGTGTCGAAGCCGAGCTCTGCGAGCTTGTAGATGGCCATCTCGACGACCCTGCCGGCGATCTGGACGGAGCCTACGGGGCTGTTGGTCGGTGCGACGAGCGCGACGACGTCAGAGGAGTCTACGCCGCATTCGCTGGCAATGTAGTCCATGACTTTCTCGTTGGGCAGCTTGTCAGCTTCGAGGGCGATGACTGCGAAGTCGTAGTCGTCCTCGTACTCGATGACTTCATAGGTGTGCTTGGGCTTGAGCGCAAGTGCCCTTGCGGGACCGGAGCCCATGGCGAAGTAGCCGTCCTGGGAGATCCTCCAGCCGGCCTTCTGGGCTGCCAGACAGGCGATGGCCGGGAAGTCCGTGGACACCTCGATGAACGGGTAGAAGACTTCGTGCTTGAGCTTCTTGTGAGTCAGGCTGGTCTGGGCCAGGCCTCCCATGCATACCTGGGTAAACAGCAGTCCTGCTTCATAACCAGCTTTCGCCTTCACGCCGCAGTCGATGACGACGGAATCGTTAGCGAGGGTGTGAGGCTCGATCCTGTAATCCTCCGCAAAGTCGAGCATCTCCTCTACGATAGAGTAAGAAATCTCGTTGATGCTAATCAAGAAATATCACCTAAAGGTTTATGGCTGGCCTATGATTTTAATGTTTTCCCTTAGGGGTTAAACGCTTGCTGCCAGGGTATGTCCGGCTTATATAAAAGTCAGGCAGGGATGACCGTCTGGCCTGGCTGCCCTGCCCGTGATTCTGGTTCAGTGCCTGTTCAGCCCCAGCTTGTCAGCACTTTTGTGAAAGTGCTTTCCTTATCGGCTATGACTCTTTTCAGCACTATACCATTGCTGGCCACATAAGCGGTGTTGGTGGAATCCCCCAGATCCCATGTAAACATCTTGCATCCGACGGACTGGTTGTTCGTATAGACTGCGCTGGATGAGACGTCCGCCCCGGGGAACGGGCCGGAGTCCGGGTCCGTCACTTCGATTTCGCCGAACGCTTCTGCTATGTCGAGGGTCTCGTCAAGCGGCAGCGACGCTGATCCGGTGCGGTCGCTTGCGGTACCGCTGATCATATAACCATCCTCACCAAAGTGGTAAGTAAAAATAGTGGGGTCATTCTCTCCCCCGGTAAAAGTCTGCGTGATTATCGTTTTTCCCCTGCCGTCCCCGGACTTTTCGATCCTGAGCCCGCTTGTTTTAGTGCCTTTTGAGTCCTCCACCGTCGTCACGTACTCGTAGAAGTGAAGGGTTGACTGGTCAAACAGTGGTTTAGGAGTTACCGTGACGCCCGGTTTATCAACAGGATCTTTATAGCCGGACCCCTGCGGTACCTGCGGCTGGCGGTTGCCGGTCAAACTCTGGATCAGGCCGCTGACAAAGTCCATCAGGCCCTGAAAGAAACCGGATATTGATGCCGAACGGTAATTGCTGCCGTCCACAGATTGGAGCATAGCGCCGGAGCTGTCCTGCGGTCCTATGGGGATTGCTTCAGCAGATGCGTGGCCGGACAATAGTGCGATCGCCAGTATAGTCAGTATTAGTATTACAAGTCCATGTTTCATCATAACCCCTCCACCCTTGCCCCACACCTGAAGATCATGCCCTGCAGGGTTGATGGTATAATACTTAATCGTTATTGGTGCCGGATATAAAAATCTGGCGGGCAGGGGCTGGCTCTTAGATTTTTCCGCAGAGCAGGCAACACAGTCCGATCGGTGCACAGTCGCATTTGCATGTCAGGCGGAAACTTATTAATGAGATAAAAGGATATGTTTACAGCTTCATGCAGAGATGATCATCATGATTTTACCGGATGTACAGGCCACCAAGTCTGAGGTGGCGATCAACCTGTCCCGCGTGGGCGTCACGAACGTGAAAAAGCTCGTGAAGGTAGCCCGGCCAGACAAGAGGCCCATTATTCTCATCTCCACTTTTAATATGTACGTGGATCTCCCGTCCGAGAGGCGGGGCGCGAACCTTTCCAGGAACTTCGAGGTCATCGACGAAGTGCTGGAAGACATGGTGAAGTCCCCGGTGTACGAGATCGAGGACCTGTGCGGCGAAGTGGCCAGGCGGCTGCTGAACCGCCACGAGTATGCGACTCGCTCCGAAGTCCACATGGACAGCGAGCTTATTGTCAAGCGGAAGACTCCTCAGACCGAAATGCAGTCGCAGAAGGTGGTCAAGGTCTTCGCAAAGGCGATCGCAGAGAGGGGGGAGGCCATCAAGGTTCGCAGAGTCATCGGATCAGAAGTGATCGGCATCACCGCGTGTCCATGCGCCCAGGAGATCATGAGAGTCTCGGCGGAAAACGAGCTGCAGAACCTCGGCGTCCCGCAGGAGAAGATCGACGCGTTCCTGAATAAGATACCCATGGCCACGCACAACCAGCGGGGCAGAGGGATTGTCTCGATCGAGACTGCCGGTGAGTATGAAGTGCCTCTGAACACCCTGATTAACATCATCGAACAGTCCATGAGCACTATGAGCTTCGAGTTGCTCAAGAGAGGGGATGAGTATGAGGTCGTCCGCAACGCCCACGCGAACCCTAAGTTCGTCGAGGACTGCGTGAGGGACATGGCCCGGCGGGTGGTCACCGAGTTCAAGGACCTGCCCGACGATGCGGTGGTCAAGATCAAGCAGATCAACGAGGAAAGTATCCACCAGCACAACGCGTTCGCAGAGCTCTCTACCACAATGGGCAAGCTCCGCACCGAGATCGGGCAATAAGTGCGAAGGCTGGCGCCTCATAATATGTAACTGGGAGCAACATGCTCCCGCATCTTATTTTTATGAATTCACAGAACCCGGCTCTCTTTTACATATTTTACTTTACTGATGATTAGATAAAGCTAAAATATCTGCAGTATCAAGTATCGACCATGCGAACTCTGACTGTGGCTCTAAGTAGAGCGCTGGTAGTGGCAGTGCTCCTGATTATCGTTTCGGCTCCGCTGGCAGCGGCAGATGAGGCGGTCATACCGATCAACAAGGATCAGCGTATTTCGGATAACATTAAAGCTCATCTTGTTCAGGTAGTAGTGAAAGGCGCTCCGATCAGTAATGAATACTGGGTAGAGGGCGACCCGGGAGACTATCTCTGGCCAACACTGTATTACTACTATGAAAATACTGGTACGGAAGCGGAAACCGGCCGCATAACTATCAGGTTTACTGATGACAGGGGAGATGAATACAAGGTCTCTGATGCCGGCACTTTCGATAAGATCAGCCCGGGCGGTAAAAGCGGCGAACGGACCCTGAACGTCGGCATTCCCAAAGACAGGAAAGTCGTGCGTATGACGGTGATCAAGGGCTTTGACGAGTACCCGTACGATCTGACTTATGCGACGGCCACCAGCGCACCTACTGCCGCTCCGACTGGTACTACCACCCCCACTCAGCCTGCAGGCACCAGTACACCGACCCAGTTCTGCATGGGCTCGTGGGCTCTGCCACTCCTCATCGGCGGCGTGGTAATTCTGGGAACCGGCCTGCGCTTTAACCGGCATAACCGAAAGTGATAGTTATATCACTTTCCCTTTTTGAGGCAGCGATGGCGTCCGATCCAGTATACGTGCTGCTACTGGCAGTGGTACTTTTTATCGTATTTATGACAATCGCCGTCATCCTGACTTACTTTGCCCTGAAGTTTCTGGCGGACTATAACGCGACGTTGAAAAAATTGCAGCGACGCTGAGCTTATCAGGCAGCCAGATCGGCCCCCGGCCCGATATACTTAAATACCCGCATGGCTAATTCGGTATCCTGTCACCGGTGGGACTATGAACTATTTCGTCACGCTGACCACGGGCTGCGATCTCGAATGCAGGTACTGCTACGGGGAGTGCTGCGACGATTTCGACGACTACGACGACGGGCTCGACTACGACTATTTCCTGCCCCGGACGATCTCGTACCCCACCGAGGTTCTGAAGCAGTTTATTGCGCAGGACCCGGACAGAACGGTCATCTTCTACGGCGGCGAGCCGTTGCTGGAATTGCCGAAGATGCTGGAGCTCATGGATGAGCTGCCGGCACGGCGCTTTTTGCTCCACACTAACGGCACCATGCTGGATAAGGTGCCTGCAGAGTACCTGAAGCGGCTGCATACGATCTCGATCTCTATCGACGGGGACCGGGAGACGACCGACTACTATCGAGGCAGCGGCGTCTACGATAAAATCACCGCCAACGCAAAAATTGCCCGGGATAAGGGCTTTACTGGCGAGATCATCGCACGGATGACGGTCATGGAGGACACGGACATTTACAGGCAGGTGATGCACCTGCTGAAAAACCCGGAATTTTCCTTCCCGAGCGTCCACTGGCAGCTCAATGCGCTGTTCTGGAGAAACGACCTGAAGAAGAGACACTTCGCGCAGTGGGCCAGAGACAGCTATAATCCCGGCATTACACGTTTAGTCCGGGAATGGCTCCGGGTCATGAGAGATGAAGGCCGGGTGCTGAAGATGTACCCCTTTGTGGGAATCATGGAATCTCTGCTCCTGGGCGAGCACACGCACCTCCGGTGCGGGGCTGGCTGGGCAGAGTATAACGTGCAGACTGACGGCCATCTGTCCCCGTGCCCGGTGATGTCCGGGATGAAGGATTTCTACGCCGGCCACATAGCCGAAGGCCACGACAGCATCAGGGAGATACAGATCGGCGGCAGGTGCGCCAAATGCGACATCAGAGGCATTTGCGGCGGCAGGTGCCTGTATGCTAACGTCACTATGAAGTGGGGCGACGACGGCTTCGACGAGGTCTGCGGCACGATCAGGCACCTGATCGGCGAGATGCAGCAAGCGTTGCCTGAAGTGAGGCGGCTCATCGCAGAAGGACGCGTCCAGATGAGCGACTTTGAGCACATGCGCTACAATAGCTGCGAGATCATACCTTAGCACAGGTAGCCAGTACGTTTTGTTTACGGTGCGTATCAACACAGGGATGGATCGCCCATGAAGGCGAACGGGCTGTTGAGGCACCCGTACAATGGCCCGGTCACTACCAGATTAGTCGGACCGTGGAACGGGAAGGAGTAGCCGTAGTTCAGGAACATGGCGTACTCAGGGTCTCCGTAGATGACGGCTGGTTCAGGTATGCCGTAGGGATAGTTTGCAGGATTTTCATAGATAGCCCCCGAAGGCAGGCCGTAGTTGTGTCCTACGTAGTATGGCGTTCCGGTGCCGTAGGCCATTGTATATGGGTATTCATAGCCCCAGGTCGTCGAAGCCGGGCACTCTCTGAGCTGAGCAATCTTCACTGCTTCCGGGCCTCGCTGAGCGGGGTCGCAGGGGTCGTATTCGGCTGCTACCGGGCAGATTGATATAAGCATGGCTAACACTAACAGTAAGGGTATCAGGATCCACCTCATCTTACCTCTCCCAGTTCAAGTCTGGCCTGCAGAGATATATCGGCGAGTAATCATTTCCACGAGGTTTATCCAGTAGTAGAGTGTGAAAAACGGCCTGGATAAAGACACCGGCAGCAACGTTGCTGCCGGCCTGCCTACAAAATAGTCGTTAAAGCAGCTTATCCGGCTGCGGTGCGTCGGGCTTGTGTTCTGCTTTCTTTCCGGTGGCCCTGAGGCGGGCTTCGATGATCTGCCGGCCCCTGGCGGTGATGCCGAAAATGGGTACAGAGTCACCTACATAGTAGACCTGTTTGCCGTGGCCGATGCCGCGGATATGCTTAGAAGCGCATCCTGTCGCGATGTCAGCGTAGTTGAAGACTTCGACAGCCTCATCCTCGGACATGCCAGAGGTGTGGACTACGAAGGTATACAGGTTTACGCCGGGATTGGCTTTTTCCAGTTCCTTTATCTTCTTCGCCTGGGAGCCTTTGGCGACTGATACAGCGATGTTCTTGTAGCCCATGGCGATGGCTTTCTTCGCGCCTTCGATCTGGTCGATCTTTGCCGTCTCCGGCTCCAGCACCCGGTCTTTGCCGATCCGCTGGATCAGCTCCGGGATGGGAGTGGTGCTGACCAGGCCGGAAACCCGGCCGCCGATGCCCTGCACCATGTCAGGCTCGTCTAACACGACCGTGCCGCAGCCTTCGCACACGATCACGGCAGCGTCCATCATGCCATTAGCCATGGCAGTGCTGATCATCTCCGAGACACCGAAGGACAGGTAGTCTCTCATCCGCAGCTTCCGGTCTGCTTTGCACATGCCGAAATCGTCGATCCGGAACTGCATGTTCTTCCGGATCTCCTCTTTGGTCAACTCTTTGATGCCCCGGAACTTGTCGAAAATCGGGCAGTACTTGAGCTCCGGCTCGCCCACTTCCACGACCTTTCCATCCCTGATAACGACGCGGGCCCTGCCCAGCGCCTCCATGACGTGCTCGTCCATTTGCGTACCTCGTTTTAATTACATTTACCTGTTCTTTTCCATATTATATACTTTGATGCTGATATAAGTCTGGCAGGCCTGATAGCCGCTGGCGCATGCCTGCGACACTGTGAGCATCATAAAAACAGGCCAGATTTTAAATACGCATCTCGCGAAATTTCAGGAGGGATAATCATGGTAATTCCAGTCATAGACAAGGAACTCTGCATTTCATGCGGCAACTGCGTCGATATCTGCCCGGACGTGTTCAACTGGGACGTGGACGACAAAGCTGAGGTCATCGACCCCAACGGTTGCGGAACTAAATGTCCCGACTGCCAGGAAGCGGCCGACTCCTGCCCGACCAACGCCATCACCATCAAGGAAAGCGGCGGCGCAGAGGCGAGCGAAGCAGCTGGCCAGTAACGCCACTTTTTTCCACTTGAGCTCTGCGAAATATTTCTCACCGCAGAGACGCACAGCGAACGGTCAACCACAGAGGCACAGAGAAACACAGAGACCTATTCGATAAGTGGAAGACGAGACCATATTTGTCTATTAATCTGAGGGTCGATCTATGCGTCGAGTCTATGGATCTGACATTACAGAACAATTGCGATAATTACTATGTAGATACGATAGCACTATTTATAGAAAAATCTCTGTGAACCTCTGTGCATCTCTGTGCCTCTGTGTTAAAACAGTAACCCTGTGAGCCTCTGTGGTAAATAATTGCCATTTGCGTTTTACTATCGCTTATAAAAAGAGAAGGGCCGGGGATTTCCCCGGCATTTTAGCTTACTGGAGCAGCTTGGTGAGCTCGAACTTGTAGGGCCCGAGTTTGCCGCCGTAGTTGCCTGCGGAGATCTTGACGACGCCCGGGATGGTGCAGGCCGCCTTGATGCCCACGGTCATGGCCTTGGCCACGGTTGCCTCGTCGATGCCGTCGATGACGATCTCGTAAGCAGCGTTGACGTTGGCCGGCATCTGGGTGTCCTCGACCTTGCTCTTCAGGGTCGGGGCCATCCTGTGGTTGGTGGATGCCTTCATGAACTTGCTGTACTTGAGGGAGCCGACCTTGCTGCCGGAGGCGACGATGCCGCCGGGGAACGGCAGGATGCAGCCCTCGACCTGGTTGATCGCGTCGACTGCCGCCTGGGCAGCCATCAGTGCAGAGCCCTGAGTTTCAGCCATAATGAAGAAGTTGCCGCCTGCGACACCCTTCTGGACGCCGTACTCCTCTTCGCAGATGAAGTCGCCTTCCATGATGGGGATGGCGTAGACGTTCCTGCCGCCGACGACCTGCTTGGACTCAAAGCCGTCGCCGAAGAAGTGCAGCTTGACGTCGACCTTCTTTTCGAGGGTCTTGTCTTCCATGCGCTCGAAGGGCAGCCAGTTGAAGATTGCGGTGGTCGGAGCGGTCAGGACACATTCGCCGAGCCTCTCGACGAGCTGTTCCTTGACGTGGTCCTTCTTTGGGTGGCAGATCATGATGACATAGCCTGGCCTGCCGTCCGGGGTTTTCGTGGACGGGACAAAGCAGTCGATGCCTGCCTCGGCGGGGCAGCCGATGACGGACGTGCCGAAGCCGGTTGCCTCAGTTGCGGCGATCCTCGCGTAGTACTCGGTAGCCGCGGTAATCAGTACTCTCGATACCTGGATGGGGAACGCCTCTGCGTAGGTGTCCTCGATCTCGACGTTGTTGATCTTCATTCGGTAATCCTCCCGGTTAAAAACTTATAGAGTAATAGCTTTTAGGTTATATCTATCTTTCCATAAATGAAAAAAGGAGTACCGTAGGCAGGAACCTCTGGCCGGAGCAGACCCGTGGCCAGCTCATCAGGTCGATTTTACTGCAGGAGCCACCACCTGCCGTGATTATGCGTACATACCCATTAGTACAGGAAGAAGGAAGCTAGCTGGCATGAGATGGGGGTTGTCAGAAATAGTCCGTACATGCTTCATCGTTCTGTTGTTAACCTGCACGCTGCTGCCGGCGATCGTGTGCCTTTGCACCTGCGGGGCTGACGCCAGGGCAGATTTTTCTACCTGGGCCAACAGGAGTTCGAGGCTCGTCGCGCCGGCTGACTACAATACTGACGGTACATGCGCGGGCCAGATTTGCAGCTGGAAGGGCGTACAGGGGATAGGGAACACAGGGATCGGAGATGGCAATGTCTCTGCTATCACGAATAATACTACGGAAGATGAAACACTTTACCCTGACTACGTTCTCCAGGGTGTGATCACTATAGACGGTGCGCAGTACCCTGGCCAGGCCCCGGAGAGCACAGCCAGTAACTCTACTTCCGGCCTGAAGATCGGCGGAGAGCCGGGAATATTCACTTATGGCAGCCCGTACCCGGGCATCCTGAACGAGTATCCGGTAGAGGCGGCTGCGGTTTACGGAAAGCTGACGGGGCTCAGGATGCCGGATGGCAGAAGTGTGAGTATCGGCATAAAATCGATCGGGTACGAGTACTAAAGTAAGCCGTACCCGTAAAATTTTTCTTAATTAGATCAGATCATTGGTCAGCTGGGGGTAACGTCCCTGAACCAGTGGACGTACATTTTTGCTTCAGGGTACCACTGGCCATTGTGGGTCGCCTTCCACTTCGAGATGAAATCGGCTGATGTGGGCTGGCCGTCTATCGTGTGGCAATATCGGGTGATCATGTCCAGAGATCTTTCGCTTACATCGATAAGCTCATAGGCCCTGCCATTTATGAAAAATCTATCCCCGGCCTTGCCGCACGGGTGATCTTTGATTACGCAGGTTCTTTGATTACGCAGGTTTTACCTTTGCCAAGCACTTCGGTAACCTCCTCCGGCGTGAGCTGCAGACTGATTGTGCCCATCCTGGTCATCCCTCTATGTGGAGGTTTGCAGATGCCGGGTATTTGAGGATTACCCGCAGATATTCTTAAAAAGGAAGGTATTACCGGGCATTACGCAGATATATTGCCGTCCGGAACAATTTTGTACGCACTATAATAAGGGTGGCGGAAAAAATGACCGGGGCACAACATCTGCCGGGCCGGTAAGGCCGGCAGAGGCCACCACCATCTGAATGGCCTTGCGCGAGACCGTCAGATTGCTTTACGCAGTCGAAACGTAGTCGTTAAAGAAGTACGACCGGTCCAGTACCATGGTTTCTGTGCTGGCCTGGGAGATGGCCGGGCTCACCGCAAACAGACCGCGCCCGGAGCCCGCATCGGCAGGTGCGAGCGAGATAGACAGGCTTTTTATGCCCGTATATGCCTGCGTACTCGTGTTGAATGCGTTGATTATGTAAGAGCCCTGGGAGAATGGGGCTGCCAGAGTGAACCCGGGCCCGACAACGTAGGGAATCCCAATGTTGATCGGAACGGCGATCTCCGCGCTCGCCGCCTGCGTGATGCAGGCCAGCGCCAGCGCTAACACGATATTAATGATCACTACCCTCATCATTAACGAACCTCTTAACCCGTAGTAGTGATTTACCTGCAGGTTGATAAGCATTATTATAAATTTGGCTGGTTTGCCGTTTTTATGAATATTTATGAAACAGTATATTTATAGATAATGGCGGCAGAAATTTTCTGGCCGGCCCGGATTCTGCGGTGCGTTTGTTCTCGAGCCGGCTTGCATACGGCGGTTGTAAGCCACAAAACGTATTAGTCAGCAGCGCTAAATATGCGATATTCTATTGCCGGTGATCGGTGTGATTGAGACCAAAGATTTATCACGCTCCTTTGGCAGCGTGACAGTTGTAGACCATTTGAATATGTCGATCCCTTCGGGAGAGGTGTTCGGATTTCTGGGGCCGAACGGCGCCGGTAAGACCACCACGGTGAGGATGCTCGCCTGCCTCATAAAGCCTAGCGGCGGAACGGCCACCGTCGACGGCCTGGACGTGACAGACGAGAAAGACGCCATGCAGGTGCGCAGCCGGGTGGGCTTGCTGACCGAGACGCCGGGCCTGTATGATACGCTGAGCGCTTATAAAAACCTGAGATTTTATGGCAGGCTGTATGACGTCCCGGAGCAGAGGCTGAACGATCGGATCGAGTATTACCTGAAGCTGCTGGGGCTGTGGGAAAAGAGGGACCAGGCAGTGGGCGGCTACTCCAAGGGCATGAGGCAGAAGATCGCCATCGCCCGGTGCCTGCTGCACGACCCGAAGGTGCTCTTCCTCGACGAGCCGACGTCCGGCTTAGATCCTGAAGCGTCGCACCTGGTCAGGGACTTCATCTCCGAGCTGAAGAAGGAAGGCAGAACGATCTTCCTGTGTACTCATAACCTGGACGAGGCAGACAGGCTCTGCGACAGGATCGGCATTTTCAGGGGACACCTGCTGAGCGTGGACTCGCCGTCCCGCCTCAAGGATAAGCTGTACGGCAGGCAGGTCGTGGTGAAGCTGAAAGAGGTTACTCCGACCCTGGTGAATACCGTGAAGGCCCAGAACTATGTAGGAGGAGTTGAAGTGAACGGCAAAGAGCTGCTGGTCAGGGTGAACTCGCCCGAGTCAGATAATCCTGCGCTGGTGCGGGCCCTGGTCGCGGCAGGAGCGGACATACAGTTCGTGTCCGAGGCTAGCAGGTCACTGGAAGATGTGTACTTCAACATCATGGGGGTGAAGCAGTGAACAAGATATGGCTCATCATAGAGAAGGAATTCGAAGAGATCATGAAAAACAAGATTATCCTGTTCTCCATACTCTTCATGCCCTTCATCTTCTCAGTATTCATACCCTCGGCAATGCTCGTCCCGATGATCATATCCCCGGAGGAGTTTAACCAGTCGCTGAACGCCAGCGGCACCGGATCGCTGAACTTTGACGGCGGTATCTCGGCAATAACCACCCAGGAAGGCATGATCTCGTTCATGGTCAGGGCGACCTTGCCATTCTTCATGATGCTGCCGGCCATGCTGCCGACCATCATCTCCTCATACAGTATCATAGGAGAGAAGAAAAACCGCACGCTGGAGCCTCTGCTCGCAGCGCCGGTGTCGGTACAGGACATCATGATCGGCAAAGCCATATCTGCCTTGCTGCCGGCGCTCGCCGCAACCTGGATTGCCGCAGTCATTTACTCAGCCGTAGTCTGGTTCCTCACCAGGGACATCGTTCATGAGGTTCTGGTGCCCGACATGATATGGCTGATAGGCCTGTTTATACTGGCACCTATGCTGGCCTTCCTGGGCGTGATGATCACGGTCATCATATCGTCGAGAGTCAGCGACCCGAGGACCGCACAGCAGGTCAGCGTCGTTCTGGTGCTGCCGCTGGTAGGCCTTTTCATAGCACAACTGGCAGGGTTCTTCATGCTTGACGAAAGGACGATCCTGATCGCCTGCCTCGTAGTATTCATCGCAGACCTGGCAGTAATCCGGATAGGCAGCAAACTTTTCGACAGGGAAGAGATTCTGACCCGGTGGAGATGAGGCCTCATCACAGATAAAGCCCATCTTAGATGGGTCCCATCACACCGGCAGGCACCCATCTCGTGGCATTACTTTTTTTATTCTCAGTACGATGGTGAATTGCGTGCCAGTACGGTGGCCGCAGGAGAATCTCAGTGGATGACGGGAACGGACGGCGATCTTTCGACTATCTCGCGTTTTACAATCACTTCCGTAGCCCTCCGGAGATTCTGAAGCAACACCAGTCGGTGTTCGTTGACTGCTTCAGGGGATGCAGTAATGTCCTCGACATCGGGTGCGGCAGAGGAGAATTTTTAGAATTGCTGCGCGAGGCGGGGATACCGGCCGCTGGCATTGATACTGATCCGGATATGGTGAAGCTGTGCCGTTCCCGTGGCCTTCAGGTAGATGAGGCTGATGGAGTAGCATACCTGGAACAACACGAAGGTATTGACGGCATTTTCATGGATCAGGTCGTCGAACATCTCGAGCCGCGGTACCTGACCCGGCTAATCCAGCTTTGCCACTACAGGCTGCCGGCAGGTGGCCGGATTGTAGTGAAGACGATAAACCCGCTGTCGCTTGCCACCTTTACTGACTTTTACCTGGACATGACTCACACGAATGCAATTCATCCTGAAGCACTGAAGTTTATCCTGAGACACGCCGGCTTCTCTGAAATCGACATCCGGTACCTTGCCAGGACTCCGTGTAGCAAAAGGTTGAAAAAGATCAATGCCGGAGAAGAGGTCTGCATAAAGTTTCCGGAGTTCGCCGTAGCCTACAATCATAATGTCGATATTCTTAACGATCTGCTCTTCGGCGCCGAGGACTATGCGATAGTGGCCAGAAAATAAGGCTGATGAGACGCAACGGACAATATATTACAGGGATTGGCCGGCATACATACTTTTATTTGTTAATATTTATATATTTGGTGATAGCTTATCATCTTGTGGTTATGGTGATTGAGACCTCGTCGCTCGGCAGACAGTTCGGAAAGTTTACCGCGGTGGAGGACATCTCGATCAGCGTCGGAAAGGGAGAGGTATTCGGATTTTTAGGGCCTAACGGTGCAGGCAAGACTACGACTGTGAGGATGCTCACCTGCCTCATCAGCCCGACAAGCGGTAGCGCTTCAGTCTGTGGCTTTGACATAAAAGATAAGAAATCCGCTGCATCAATCAGGAGGAAAACGGGTATACTGACTGAAAGCCCGGGCTTCTACGAAACTCTTACAGTCCGGAAAAACCTCCGATTTTTCGCCGATCTGTACCATGTAGACGGTAAGAAAGCGAACGAGACGATCGAGCAGTACCTGCGGCTCTTCGGCCTGTACGATAAAAGGGACCAGGTAGTCGGCGGCTTCTCAAAAGGCATGCGCCAGAAGCTGGCGCTGATCCGGTGCCTGATGCACGAGCCCGAAGTCCTGTTCCTGGACGAGCCTACGGCCGGCCTGGACCCGGAATCCGCCCGGGTAGTGAGAGACGCGATCCTGAGCCTGAAAAAGGAAGGCAGGACGATATTTCTCTGCACCCATAACCTGGACGAGGCGGAGCGGCTTTGCGATAAGGTAGCGATTATTAACCGCCGGATACTCTACGCCGGCAGCCCCGGATCGCTCAAGGACAGCGTATATGGGCGGAAGCTGGTAGTCCGGCTGGAGGCAGTCAGCCCGTCGGTTTACAAAGCAGTGTCCCACATGCCCGTGGTGGAAGCCATCGAGAAAAAAGACGACAGGATCATACTGCAGGTGGACGATCCGGAGCGACATAGCCCTGACATTGTCGACGCGATAATCCGTGCCGGAGGCAGGATACGCTCGGTAGGCGAGCTGAGGCACTCCATGGAAGACGTCTACATCAAACTGATCGGTGATCGCTGTGAACTTTGACGTGGCCACGATCGTCCTGAAAGAGCTGGAAGAGCTGCGAAAGAACAGGTATATCCTCTCTACCATGGCTAGCTTTCCCCTGATCTTTTCGATCGCAATTCCCCTGATCTATCTCTTGACCATCCCCATGAATCTCACTAAAAGCGATGTAGCGATGCTCTTCGGCCATGTGCCGGATTTCGAAGCCCTCTCGCCAAGGCAGATTGTCGTCTACTTTCTGGTACAGAGCAACCTGCCTTTCTATTTACTGATGCCGGGGCTGATGCCCACGTTGATCTCCTCGTACAGCATGGTGGGGGAGAAAAAGAATGGCACACTTGAGCCTCTGCTGGCTACACCCGTGTCATCGCAGGACATACTGTTCGGCAAAACGATGGCCGCAGTCATACCGGCAGTATTGATCACGTGGATCTCGTTCCTGATATACGCGATCTTAATCGATGCGGCCACTTTTAATTCATTCGGGTACATCCTGCTACCAAATGGAATCTGGCTCGTAGCAGTATTCATCACTGCGCCCCTGCTCGCCATCCTGTCAGTCTATGCCACAGTCCTAGTATCCTCCCGCATGACAGACGTCCGGGCTTCCCAGCAGGTCAGCGCCGTAATAGTTGTTCCTATCATGGCCGTGTTCGTCCTCCAGCTCTTCGGCATGATTACTCTTGATACGCTCACGCTCGTGGTAGTCAGCATAGGACTACTAATCGTAGACGTAGTCCTGATACGGGCGGGGACAGCGCTGTTCAAGCGGGAAGAGATTCTGACAAAATGGGGCTAAAATTCATGCTGGCTGAAACCCAGCGCTCTGGCCAGCACCACGGACAGGTCCTCGATCCCGGGCACATCCTCTGACAGATGCACTTTGCACTGGGGGCATGCAGTAATCACGATATCCGGCGCCATCGCACGGATGTCATCGACTTTCCTCGCTTTCAATTGCCTGGACAATGCCAGATCGTTCCGCCTGACTCCACCGCCGGCGCCGCAGCACCGGTCGGCCTCAGGCATGCGTCGGTAGTCATACATGGCGGAGAGAATCTGCTCTGCGATGATCATTGTATATGGAGATACATTCCGGTAAAGGTGGCAGGGGAACTGCATAGTGGCTACCCGATCGGACTTATCGACATCGGTGTACAGCCGGTGCCGATCGTAGAGATCCAGATAGTGGAGGACTTCAAACTCGTCCTGATACTCCATCAAGGTGGACGTGCACCCGGGGCAGGACGTGATGACGGTTTCCACCCCGAGTGATCTCAGCATCCCCAGGTTTTTCTCCAGCATCTTCCGGGCGAGGTCGAACCTGCCAATGCGATTGAGCGGCGAGCCGCAACAAACCTCGGGTATGCGGGTAAACTCGATGCCCAGGTAGTCCAGAGTATACTCCACTGACGCAGCAATGCCGCCCATCCGGTGGTTGGTCAGGCACCCCGCGAAGTAGGCCACTTTACAGCTCTTCACATCCACGTTACATGGCGACGTCGGAACAATAGAGGTCCCATACGCGGATAAGTTGGCCAGCGTCTCCGCGTAGCCCTGCGTAGTCATAGACTGGCGCATCCGCTCGATAGCCTTGGTGATGGGAACGCTGCGCGGGCAGGATGCCACGCACCTGTTACAGGTCGTGCAGTTGACGATCTCCTCCGGCAGGGCTCCAGACCGGTCGAGGTCCAGCGATCGCAGCGAGCTTAGCCTCGACGGGCATACGGCTTCGCAGATGCCGCACTTTACGCACATCTCCCCGTTCATTGGGACTCTGTCGCTCATAAAGCCCCCGCGTAATAGCCTGTCCGTAACGCTTCATACAGGCCGTACCCGACCGAGACGGCCCCGGCAGCCCGAACGTCCTTGCACGTGGCGGATACGCCTGGCTTTTGCCCTATCCCCCGGTACATAATGGGGTGATCAGCCAGAAACCTGAAGTCGAAGTCTGAGCTCACATCGCCCACCACATGCCCGGTGAGAGGCTCGATAACCCGGTCGCCATCTACCTTTAGCCCGGTCAGCGGTCCGCCGGTTGCCAGAATTAGCTTTGAGGCGCTGACGGTAAACTCCCGCTTACCTTTTGTGCCCATACGTCCTCTAATGGCTCCTTTGATGCGGTCTACCCGGGACATATCCAGCACTGTAATCGCCTTACGGCTGCCTGCCAGCTTCCTGAGAGCCCCCAATAGCCGCATGCCGTGGATTGACGGAGCAGTCACGTACTCGAACACCCGGGTACCCGAGTTATTCTCTACAGAACTGCGGACCTCGCTGGCCCTGGTGATCCCGAGCACTGGCGGCAGCAGAATAGCAGAAGCCTCCACGTTTTTTAGCGCAGCCGAAAGCAGATCAACTGCTGTATCGTCAGTGTCGAGTATCCGGGCGATCTCTGTACAGGAGCGCCCCCTGAACCGGGGAATATCAAGTGCCATCCCCTGTGCAGGTGTTGTGCCGTCGAGGGAGACAGGGACAGGCTGCTCCTCCCCGAAATCCATGCTCTCCTGGATCATCCCGGCCTTAGCTGCCATAAGGTCGGTCAGACAGCGGCCTTCCGTATACCTGCAATCCGAGGCTTTCATCGTACTCAGGAACCACTGATCAACATCCGGGTCGCGACACGGGGATGAAAGGACACCGCCGGAGATGGCGGTGGCTCCCATGCCCGCCGATGCTACGATTGTTGTGCCGGTCAGGCGAAGTGCGGCTACCAGCCCTGCCAGACCGGCGCCAATCACGAGATTGTCGCAATCCAGCCTGAGAATCTCTGAAGACATGCTACCAATAGTATATTCGATAAAGGATGGCAGTGGTTTTCAAGTTTGTGGTAAAGCAGCCTTAGAGAAGGTGCCTGGAAACAGTTCAAGAAAGTTCTCTGCCTCTATCACCCGAACACAGCCCGGCTGACGCCCATCCCCTTACTTCCGTATTATCGGCAGCCAAGAATTATTCTCACGCATGCCAGAATGCTTATTACGTGAGATTATGGCAACCGAGAAAGATCCCGGCAGGGTAGAAGGAGGCAGAAAGGCGGCGCGCACGGCCAAGGAGCGGTACGGCAGCGATTTCCACAGGGAAATCGGTGCTCGTGGAGGCCGTAGCACTTCGGCCCGCCACGGCACGGAGTTCTTCGAGGACATCGGCCGGAAAGGCGGCAAGAGCGGATAGCCGGTGAGAATCGGCTTCGCCGCCATACCTTTTGATAAGCGCCTGCTGCCGGTGACAAGCAAGAAGAGCGCTGCCGAGACAGTAGAGCGCCTTAAGGCAGTGGCAGGATATATCCACCGCATGGGGATCGACTTCTACCGGATACCGGCAAACGTATCGCCCATGGAGAGCCTGGAGTCGATCGATGAGGCCCGGGACGAGATCAAAGCGCTTGGGGACCTGTTCAGGAAACTTAATATCAGGACGTGCTTCCATGTCACCTATTACTGCATCCTGAACAGCCCTGACAGGACGGTGGTAGAAAAGTCGATCGATGAGCTCCGGTGCCTGCAGCTTTTCGACCGATACGCGGGCGGAGGCAATCACATAGAGCTTCATGCAGGAGGATCCTATGGAGAGCGGGAGGCCGCAGTACAGAGGTTTATAACTGTGGTGACTTCGCTGGATGAGGATATTTTTAAGATGCTCCGCCTGGAGAACGAGGAGCACCCGGGCAAGATAGGGACGGTTGCTGAGCTAAGGCAGATCAACAGGGAAACTGGTATACCGCTGCTCTTTGACATCGCCCACTACCGGGTCAATCCGCTGGAGAAAAAACTTCCCGCCCGGGAGGTTGCCGACAGCTTTCTGGATACCTGGCGGGCTGCCACGACGTTTCCGACCCTTCACTATTCAACCACGCTTCCGACCAGGGGCACTCACCTGCCAGTCGATCCTGCCGACTTCTGGGTTTTCGTGCAATCGCTGGAAGGCCTTGAGTTCGACGTGATGCTGGAGACGAAAGAGAAGGAGAAAGACGTGCTCAGGGTGAAAGCGTGGAAGAAGGAGCACGCTGCCGTTGTACAGTAAACCCGTTCGCACTATCGCAGCCCTTCAATTTTTATACTTACCATCATTAAAGGCCAAATGGGGATGGAACATGAAATGTAAGAAATTTGCATTGATCGCTGTAGGCCTCGCTGTACTGGGACTAATAATCTCTCCCGTTGCGCTGGCCTATCCGGATGCGCTGAAAGGATCGGCTGAAGGGGAGAAGGCCCAGATGGCAACCCCCACGATGAAAGCATCGCCGACGCCCAAGAAGATTACACCTACGCCAGTCATGAAGATGCAGGTTAGTATGTCGAACGAGACGCCCGCAGCAAACGAGACGGCACCGGCAAGGCACAGCTATATTCAGGGAGTCCCCAAGTCGGACCTCGGCGAGCCGCTGGGCATAGGCACGCAAAATGTTACGGCACTGGTAGAGAGGGGCTATAAGAAGAAACCAACTAGCTAAACTATCAGGGCTGCCGCAGAGATGGTGAAGGGGCTAAAGCCCCGTTCACCAGATTTTACTGGAAAACCGTCCTCATTATCGAGACCGCTTTCTCGAGGTTGGGCATCGAAGTCGCATAGCATAGCCTCAGATAGCCTTTTCCATGCTGGCCGAACGCCGTGCCCGGCGTGCTGATTACGCCCTTGCGGATCAGCCCGGCAGAAATGCCGGCTTCGTCGCCGACTTTAGGGAAAGCGTAGAAAGCGCCCAGAGGTTTCACGCAGTCGACGCCCATGGCGTGGAGTTCCCTGACCAGGTAGTCCCGCCTCCTCTTGAATTCGTCCCTCATCACGCTGACAGACTCCTGGGGACCGGTGATTGCCGCCAGGGCAGCCTTCTGGGAGATCGAGCAGGCACAGGCGACCACGTTCTGGTGAACTTTCAGCATCTGCTCCGTGTATTCAGGCCTCGCTGCAGTGTAGCCGATTCTCCAGCCGGTCATCGCGTAGGTCTTGGACGTAGCGTTTATAGTGATGACGTTGTCCGAAAACTGCCCGGGGCTGACGTGCACGCCGTCGTAGATGAAGTGCTCGTAGACTTCGTCCGAAAGCAGTGTGATGTCGTGGTCTTCGGCAATTTCCGCGATCGCCTTTACCTCAGCCTTCGACTGAATCATGCCCGTGGGGTTGGAAGGCGAGTTGAGAACGATGACCCTGGTCTTTTTAGTGATGTACTCTTTCAGCTTCTCCGGGTCGTATTTCAGCGACTCTCCCAGCGGCACTCCCACAGGCTTTGCGTCCGCCAGCTTTGTCAGCGTAGCGTAGGATACGAAACCCGGGTCGGGCACGAGGACTTCGTCGCCAGAGCCGCACAGCGCCTGTAAAGCGATATGGATGGCCTCGCTGGCTCCGGCGGTGATCATGATCTCGCCCGCGTCATAGTCCAGGCCATTTTCTCTCTTGAACTTGGCTGCCAGCGCTTCCCGCAGCTCTGGTATGCCCATGTTGTGAGTGTAGCCGGTGAAGCCTTCGTTGATCGCCTGGATGGCGGCTGCTTTGATGTGCTGCGGCGTGTCGAAGTCAGGCTGGCCCAGGCCCAGGTTGATAGCCCCCGGCCCTGCGCCCTCGAACATCTTGCGTATGCCGGAGATGTTGATCTCCGTGACTCTCTTGTCGAAGTGGATGGCCATGCGTAGAATGCCTCGCTTTATTAATGTACGAGTAGCCCGCAAAGCGTGAAAAATGTTTCGCAGATAAATGCTTTAATGAAGCCTGACTCTTATTTCTTCAGAGTAATATGGCCTGCGAAGTCTCGGTGATCAAATGCGAGGAGTACGATGAGGTAAAGGTCAGAGCCGCCATCGAAGAGAGCCTCAGGCCGCTCGGCGGCCTGGAGAGCGTGGTCAAGAAGGGCGACAGAGTGCTCCTCAAGCTCAACCTCCTGTCATCGAAAATGCCGGAAGAGGCCACGACCACGCATCCGGCGATAGTAAAAGCCGTAGTTCGGATGGTGCAGGAACTCGGCGGCATTCCGGTGCTCGGAGACTCCCCCGGAGGCAGGAATACGCCCGGCTCGATTAGGGCGCTGATGAAGACTACCGGCATGCAGGCCGGGATGTGATGCTGTTTGCCGAGCTGCTGCTGGACTTGCACGAGATGCGCAGGCCTGATCTGGTGATCATGGATGCAATAGTGGGTATGGAAGGCCGAGGGCCTTCCGCTGGCAACCCGCGGCGGATAGGCCTGGTGCTGGCGAGCAAGAGCTGTACTGCGCTGGATTTCGTGGCCACGCACATCGTGGGCATGGATCCGCTGGCCGTGCCGACGGTGAAGCGGGCCGCTGACAGGAACCTGGGGCCGAAGAGCCTGTCCGAGATCAAGGTACACGGTGAAGGCCTTGATTCAGTAATGGTAAAAGACTTCAAGCTGGCGGCGACAATGGACCTGTCGAGAGTGCCGGCACCGCTGCTGAACCTGGCCAGCGGGATGGTGGCGACCAGGCCAGTTATAGAGGTGCAGAGGTGCAGGAAATGCGGAGTATGCGTACGGGACTGCCCGCCGAAGGCGATGTTCTTTTCCCCGAGGCGCCTGCCGGAAATCGACTATAAAAAGTGTATCAGGTGCTACTGCTGCCAGGAGCTCTGCCCTGAGAGCGCCGTTTCGGTCAAAGTGCCGGTGCTGAGGAAGGTCATTGGCAGGCTTCTGGGCCGCCCGGAGCAACATTAGACGTAAAAGCCATATGCCTTGACAGTGTTTTATTATTAAGCGGCCTCGCCGCTAGTCAGATGGAAGGAAGGTATAATGCTGGACATCAGGTTCGTGAGAGAGAGCCCCGACGTGGTCAGGGCAGATCTCCGCAAGCGTAACGATCTCGAGAAGCTCGCGTGGGTGGACGACCTCCTCGCGAAGGATTCCCAGGCCCGGGCAATGCAGGTCAAAGTAGACGAACTGCGCAGGCGCCGCAACGAAATATCAAGGGAGATCAACGAGGCCCGGAAGGCTGGCAAGGATACCTCCGCCCTGATGGCCGAAGCCAGGGACATTCCCAGGCAGATCAAGGAAGCGGAAACCGAGATGGAAGAGAGCCGGAACAAGGTGCACTACTACCTGATGCGCCTGCCGAATATTCTGGACGACTCGGTCCCCGTCGGCAAAGATGACACGGAAAACGTGGAGGTCAAGCGCTGGGGCGAGCCCGTGCAGAAGGACTTCGAGATCAAGAACCACGGGCTGCTGGCAGTCGAGCACGGCTGGGCCGACTTTGAGCGGGCAGCCAAGGTAGCCGGAGCGGGCTTCTATTTCCTCAAGGGCAACATGGTGCTGCTGGACATGGCTCTGCAGCGGTTCGCGATGGACCTGCTGGTCAAGAGAGGCTTCACCCCGGTCACCCCGCCGTACATGATGAACCGCAAGTCCTACGAAGGGGTCACAGATTTAGCCGACTTCGAGAAGGTCATGTACAAGATCGAGGGCGACGACATGTACCTGATCGCCACAAGCGAGCACCCCATCGGAGCAATGTACCAGGGAGAGATATTTGAGGAGAAGGACCTGCCATTGAGGCTAGCCGGCATATCGCCCTGCTTCCGCAGGGAGATCGGCGCCCACGGCCTCGACACCAAAGGCCTGTTCAGGGTCCACCAGTTCCACAAGATCGAGCAGTTCGTCTTCTGCAAGCCGGAAGACTCGTGGAAGATTCACGAAGAGATCCTCGCCAACGCTGAGGCAGTCTTCCAGCAGCTGGGCCTGCCCTACCACGTAGTCAACATCTGCACCGGCGACATCGGCACCGTAGCGGCCAAGAAGTACGACATAGAGGTCTGGATGCCGAGGGAGAACACGTACAAGGAAGTCGTCTCCTGCTCCAACTGCACCGCGTACCAGGCGACGAGGCTGAACATCAAGGTAAGGGATCCGAAGGACTTCGAGAGCAAGCGGTACGTCCACACCCTCAACTCCACGGCCATCGCGACGTCAAGGGCTATGAGAGCGATACTGGAGAACAACCAGCAGAAAGACGGATCAGTCCTCATACCAGAGGTACTCAGGCCCTACATGAACGGGCTGGAGTACCTGTAAGCAGAAGTTATAAGGCGGCGATAACCGCCACACTATTTTTTTATTAGCCTTAAGCTGTTCCGACCACTTTGGGCCTTCGAACTGGTGCACCCGCGATCTCCCGGCCGTAGTCGTAGCAGATCTCCCGGTTGAGCTTGCGCCAGGGCCCGGTGGCTGCGTCGAACGATGTCATGGAGACGACGTGGCCTTTGCATATGCTCCGCATTTCGTCGAGGTATCGCCTGACCATGAAGTTTCTGAGGCCGAAGACGCCGGCGAAGCACACGACGAAGAGGGCGATGTTCTTGTTCGTCAGGTCGTCCCGGGTGAGAAAGTTGATGATGCTACCCATAGGCTGTTCACCGTAGATCGGCGAGCCAGTAACTATCAGATCGTAATCCAGGTTGTCAACTTCCCTGACGCTTTTGATGTCTACGGAAGCGCCCTGGGATATCGCCCCATCCCGGATCCAGCCGATGATCTCCCATGTGGACCCGCCTTTCGTGTCATAAACGATCAGGATACGTTTCATCCTGCGACCCAACTCCAGATTAAAATCACTCGGACTTATTTTTATTACTTCTATTTATCAACTTTCTGTGAAAATACGTTTAATACAGGCCTCAAATTGTAAAATAGACAGTAATGGCATGTAGTAAGGTGTTTATAGCCAGAGTAGCGAGGTCTTTGCGTAATACGGCCAGTGATAGCTGCCCTGGTGGAATATCCTCACTGTCCGATCGTTACCCGGCCTGAATAGAACGTGCCGGCAGGAAGCGTCCTGCATGCCTGCTCCGACCAGTTATGGGTATAGTATGCCGTTTTATCCAGTTCACTTTTGATGAGGTCAATCTAAAATATATTCACTGGATTGATTACAAAAAGATTATAAATTATAAGGCTACATCGGTCTGATGACAGCAAATCGTAGAACAACAGTACTGATCGTATCAGCCGTCGTTTTCACGATGCTTCTGGGTGGCATTGCCTTTGCACAGCAAGCGGCACCTGCCCCTCAGGCCATGGAAACAACAACCCCCGGGACTTCCGGCATAGCCGTAAAATCCGGCCCGGTCACCATGGCAGACATCGATAACGCGCTGGCGTCAGGCCCTGTGTTCATTGAGTTCGAATCGAAGACGTGCACCTACTGTAAAGAGCAGAGGCCGATCTCCGACGCGCTGGCTGCTGATTATCAGGGCAAAGTGACGTTCTTCTTCGCAGACGTCGCTGAGAGCAGGGATCTGGCGAAGTATTTCCAGGTCTCCGGCGTGCCCCAGATCAACGTCATCGCGCAGAAGGCTGACGGAGGATATACCTACGTCGGCAAGGACGGCAGCACTTCGAGTAGTATTGCGGGCTCAAAGTTCCTCGGGCTGACGCAGAGCGACACGTTGAAGACGGCTCTCGATGCGGCGGTGCGCATGAGAGGGCAATAAGTGGAAACTGTATTATTTGGTACCGCAGTGCTGGCCGGCGTGGCGAGCATTATGTCGCCGTGTGTCTTGCCTCTGCTCCCCGGAGTCATGGCGTACTCCACGGAGAAGAGCAAGCTCACGCCGCTGGCCATAGTTTTTGGGCTGGCCATATCGTTTACGGCGATGGGCGTAGCTTCGGCGATGATTGGATCTATTCTGTTCACCTACATGGATTATATCAAGATTGTCTCGGGAGCCATGATCGTGATCATGGGGCTCTACCTGCTATCTATGACAGTAGAGCATGCCCTTCTTAGCCTTTGGCAGCGCCTGCCGCTGTCGAGAACCCAGCTGCCAAGTGCGGAGGAAGGCGGCCTGTTGGGCGGCATGCTCCTCGGTGTCAGCCTGGGCATCGTCTGGATACCGTGTATCGGCCCGATCCTGGCCTCGATCCTCCTCATCGTAGCCCAGGAAGGCACCATTGCGTACGGAGCTTTCCTGCTGATGGCGTACTCTCTCGGGCTGGCCATCCCCATGCTAGTAGTAGCGTATTCCTCGAACTTCATCGGGGATAAGATCAGGTCCGTATCGCACCACACGAGGCTCGTGCGCCGTGTCGCAGGCGTGATACTCGTAGCAGTCGGCCTCTACTATATAGCGAACGTGTTCGGCTTCAGCCTTGGCCTTGGCTTCTGAGGTCGCCTGAGGGCGGCAGAGTTGAATGACGACCGGCGTGCATGAGACAGACAGTACGCCGGACACATAATTTTAAATTTTACACCTCACCCGCAAGGTAATGTATGTCCATCAAGCCCCTGTGATACGATTGGATAATTATAAACCCGTAACAAAAAGAATAAATACCATTCCAAATTAATTAAAGATTAGGCTATAACGACCAGATAATTAAAAAGCTTCAGCTAATAGAAGCTTTAGCAGAATGTGGGATAATAAAAAAGAGATGTGAGTCAATCTGGGGTATAAGAGATGGCATATGAAAGCGTAATCCTCTTCATTAGTTTCGGCTGGTTTATCAGCGTCAGCGTGATCTTTCTGATGTACGTGAGAATGAAGCAGTTGTCCGAAGAGCTGAAGATTCTAAAGTACACGATTGAGATATCGGACGATGAGATGAGCGGGCTGGAGCGGGGTATTGCAGACTTTAAAAAGAGCAATATCTAAGCCACATCTTTTTTCAAATTTGTAACAATAACCATATAAAGCGGTAACTATAACACTCCTATACGGACATATGTCCGGGCAGGGAGATGCCTAAAAGCAAATGTACCATGCCCAGCATCCGAATTTGGCATGGCTCCGGCCTGCGAGCTAAAACCTGGCACCACGGCACTGGTCTAAAGTCCGGTCGACACGGCAGACCTTAAACTCCGTCCCTTCTGCGGATAAGGTATAAACTCCGCGCTCCCCGGCCGAGCCAAAACGCCGCGGTGAGGGAGATCACCGAAAAATCAGCAAAGTCAGTGCAGGACTCTAAAAGCCACCGTGGGGAGACACGTAATAAGCAAACGCAGGCACACCGGCGTCTAAAACGGATCAACCAGGGAGATGGTATAAAGCAAAGTCCGGGCTATGGACTCTAAATCCGGTCAACGTTGAGGCAAGGCAGGGCAATCCGCATCCGGAACGAGATTGCCCTCCCCCGAACCGGAGCCGCCTGATGGCGGCCAGAGTATTTCTGATTGAGTTAAGGGCCTTCGGCCGTGGCTATAGATGCCGAAAGAAAAAAGAAGGCTTATGCCTGAACTTTTACCTTATCAATTCTCTCAGCAATAAAGTCTGCATAAGTCGGGACTTCCTGCAGTACTTCAGTCTTGCTGCTCCTGTACGCGTGAAGGCCTTTCTGCCTCTCGATGGCCAGCCGGTCCTCTACGATTTTAGCCACGAACTGGTCCCAGAGTTCCCGGAAGTCGTTGATGCAGTAGAGCATGAAGTTTTCGAAGTCCTGCTCCTTCTTGATGAAATCGATCTCTTCCGGCCGCTCTTCTATGGCTTCGAAGAACAGGGAGACGAATGCGTTGTACTGGTCGTCGCTGCGGAAGGAGATCTTTTTTACCTGAGTGATGCCGCCGACCTTCTTCTTGAGGTCCAGCTGCTTTTTAGCCTTGAGCTCGGAGGCGACGCTGGCAATGACATCCATCATCAGAGGCTTTCCGATCTCCTTGAGCTTGTAGGCAAGCAGCTCGTGCATCAGTGTGGACTCGGTAAAAGCGTTCACGTCTTCCTTAATGAACTTCTGCACGATATACTCGGCGATGTGATCATAGATGAGGTTAGTCTGCTGCTCTTCAGTATTTTCTTCGCTCTTTTTAGTTGCCCTGGGCATGTGAAAGCCTCCCGTATGTACCTGTCGATCGGAAAGTGTCCGGTCGTAATGCAAGCATAATATGTGCGCTACAACTTAAAGATGTTGTGACAGCCGCTATGTTTAGAAGAAGTTAAGCGCCTCTGCTTTTAGTCGCACGCGAAGTTATTCAGCTTCGTCTGCTTCGACTCGCATCGCTCCCCCGGGATTTCCAGCGGATAGATGCCGGTGAGGCAGCCTGTGCAGAGGTCCTCTTTGTCGATGCCTATCGCCTTTACCAGCCCATCTAGCGAGATGTAGTAGAGCGAGTCAGCCCCGATCATGAATTCCACGCCCTTGATGGACTTGTGGGCGGCGATGAGCTCTTCCCGGGTGGCCATGTCGATGCCCAGGTAGCAGGGTGAGATGATCGGCGGGCTGCCGATCCGGGCGTGGACAGACTTGGCTCCGGCCCGCCTGATGAGATCGATGATCCGCCGGGAAGTGGTGCCTCTGACGATGCTGTCGTCGATGAGGATGACGTCCTTGCCGGCGACGTTTTCCCGGACGGTGTTGAGCTTCAGCCTGACGGCAGTCTCACGCAGGTCCTGATTGGGCATGATGAAGGTCCTGCCCACATACCTGTTCTTTATCAGGCCTTCGGTGTAGTGGACGCCGGAGGTATTGGAGTAGCCGATAGCTGAGGTGATCCCCGAGTCGGGTACTGGCGATACTACGTCAGCCTTCGTGGGGCATTCTCTGGCGAGCTCTTCACCGATGCGGTGCCGCACCCGGTAGACGAGCTTGCCGTCGATGATCGAGTCCGGCCTCGCGAAGTAGACGAACTCAAACATGCAGTGGGCGTGGTTTTTGCACTTGAACAGCTTGTGGCTCTCGATCTTGTCGCTGAGGACGACCATTTCGCCGGGCGCCACATCCCTCAGCAGCTCGCCGCTGAGCGTGTCGATGGCGGCGCTCTCGGATGCGATGATGTACCCGCTGTCGAGCCTGCCGATGCAAAGGGGCTTGAAGCCCAGCGGGTCTCTGACACCTATGATCTTGTCGCCTGCCAGGATGACGAGAGAATACGACCCGACAAGCTTGCGCATGGTTTCCCGGACCGCCTCAACGAGATCGTTGCGCATCAGGTTCTTGACAAGCAGGTGGGAGATGACTTCGGTGTCCGAGTCTGAAATGAAGACACGGCCGTCTGCTTCCAGCTCTTTCTTGAGCTCCCTGTAGTTAACCAGATTGCCATTGTGGGCCAGCGCGATCGTGCCGTTCTTGTAAGAGACGATGAAAGGCTGGCAGTTTTCCACCCGCGAGCTGCCGGTCGTCGAGTAGCGTACGTGGCCGATGCCTGAATAGCCGGCGAGCCTCTGTAAGCGATCCCGGTTAAAATAGTCTGTGACCAGGCCCATGCCTTTGTCATTGAGGACAGCGTTGCCGTTGTACACGGCAATGCCTGACGATTCCTGTCCCCGGTGCTGCAGTGCTTGTAAGGCGTAGTAGATGTATATGGCGGCGGAATCCCTGTTCTTCTCTTTGTCGAACCAGACTCCTACGACGCCACACTTATCCTTCACAGCCAATGCACCTTGAACCTGCACCTTGCGTTTTTAATCGTACTGAACTTAGATTGTTCAAATAGTTTGCAGTCGAGAAAGATTACCAGGTCTTTCTTGTCAGATGGCTGTGCCAGCTCCACTTGTTGAGCTTGGCGGACCTGCCAAATCCGCAAGAAGCGCAAACACTCTTGCTGAAGTTGAAGGAGACCTTGCCGCAGCGTCTGCAGATTGAGTGCACCCGCTTGGAGCGCTTTCCCTGTGATGGAGTACCCTTAGACATTATAATTCACCTTTTTCGGCCATAATACTGTATTCTAGTTTATCAATGTTACGGTGAGACGTATACGACCGTATCGCCCCTCACGATGATCGTGCCGAGCTTCCTGGACGCTTCGTTCTCCTTAAGTTCCTCTGCGTTATCGAGAACTAAGTTCATATGCATATCGTAGCCCTGGAGCTCGCCTCTGAACTCACGGCCTCCTTTCAGCCGTACGATCACAGGAGAATTGAGAGCCTCGTTCAGGACATCAAGGGGTCTCTGACTCATAAAATACCTCCGTTAAATACAAAGCAAATGAATGATGTTGATTAAATCTCGCGTGGCATATTTATACTTATCGCCAAGCTATGTCAGCTGGATGCCTCTATCGTCCAGATTAAGCACAGATTCCCCACAGCCTCCAGCCGATCACCACTACAACATATTTATACCGGAATGCATATAGACGACTGATCAATTCTCAAAAGCAACAATGGGGAGAAGTCTTTGAGGATCAAGGCCAGACATCATTTAAGAGAGGATGCCATTAAAAAAATCCTTGACAACCTTCGGGTGACCTTCGGAGAGGGAGTAGACGCAGTTTTCGCGGGCAAGACCTGGGAAATCGCTGAGACGGACGAGGAGCAGGACTTTATCATGATCAACGGTGAGCCGCTGCTCTTTTCGGTCGATGGCGATGCCTTCCCGACAGTCCGGGGAGCCCTCAGGCTCAAGCCGACGAGAAAACGAGTCATCGTAGATATGGGTGCTGTCAAGTTCGTGGCTAAAGGGGCTGATATCATGAGCCCGGGCATCCTGGATGCTGACTTGAGCATACGCAAGGGCGATCTCGTCATCATTGCAGACGAGGTCCATAAAAAGGCGCTGGCAATCGGCAGAGCGCTGGTTAACGCAGATCAGATGATGGGTAACAGGGGCAAAGCGATCAAATCCATCCATTACGTGGGTGACCGCATCTGGAACCTGGAACTGTAAATAATTAAGTAATGACCGATAAGCTATTATTTAAGGTGCTAATAATAATATCAGAAAACAGGTAAATAACAGGGATGGATAAACATGGTAGGCAAAGGCTTTTTAGGTAAAGTGCTGGGCTCGAGGGCGACAGAGGAAAACGAAGAGTACACGGAGATCGATTTCAGCAGCGTCGAGAAAGAAGTCGGATCCGGCCCCGCAGAAACGTACGTCAGGGTCGCCGAGCTTTCCAGCCTCTCGCAGATCCCCGAACTGAAGAGGGAGATTTACAATGGCAACATCGTCATTGTCAACATATTCCCGATCAAGGGCGACAGCCTCACCAGGGACAGGGCACTGAAAGACCTCAAGCAGGTAGCAGCCGATGTCAGGGGCGACATTGCCGGGATTGACGAGAACCACATCGTAGTCACTCCGATGTCGATCAAGGTCGACAGGACAAAGTTTACTGTCAAGTAAATCTATCAGGTACACGATGAGTGAGATTAGAGAAGACAACTTCGACGAAATAGCCGCTGCCACGGCCAAAGTCTGCTGTCCTGTCTGCCGCAGCGACCTGGAGATGCGCTCGCACCAGGATAATATCCCTTATTTTGGCGACGTACTGTCGGTAAGCAGCGTCTGCACCTGCGGCTTTAAGTACGCGGAAACACTTATCCTGACCCAGCGCGACCCGCTACGCCATACGATAAAGGTATGCTCTGAAGACCACATGTGCAACAGAGTCATCCGGTCGACGTCCGGCACCGTGCGCATCCCGGAATGGGGCATCGACATCGAGCCCGGGCCGGCATCAGAGGCTTACATATCCAACGTCGAAGGCGTGCTGGACAGGATCGAAACGGTCGTCAACATGGCCCGGAAATGGGCGGAGTTGCCAGAGGAAGTCGAGAAAGCGGACCAGCTTCTGAAGACGATCGGCGAGGCTAAGAGCGGCAACAGCGAGTTCACCCTGATAATAGAGGACCCGCTGGGCAACAGCGCCATCATCGGCGATGAAGTCAAAGTCGAGCCGCTGACGCCCGAGTACGCGGAATCCCTTCATACGGGCATGTTCGTGATACAAAAATAAGCATCATAAAAATAGTCCGCCGAGGCACATCAAACTCATATGCCTCGCGGTATGCCTTTTTCCGTTTTACTGTCCGACCATCTTAGAGTAGATGAACTCTACCGTATCCTCGATCTGTTCTTTCGTGACGCCCTTGAGCATCGCTGCCACCGAGATGCCGCCGGCGCCTACGCCTTCTTTTACGTGGCCTTTCTCGTACGCCAGCAGCCCTTCGAACTTAGACCGGGCGAAGGAAAGGTCGGCAGTCATGACGGGAATATCCACATTGCCCTGTTTCAGGATGCCGAACAGGTTTGCGCTGCTGTCCTTAGCCACCCAGCCGGTAGTGGCGAGGGCGATGTTAAAGCCTTTCAGGTCCACGATCCTGGACAGGAGTACGGCCACTGCGGCCATCTGAGTGCCGCCGGCGAGGATGATGGGCACATTCTTAGCGCCCAGAATCAGCCCGATGGCACCGGCCATCATGGGATCTCCGACGCTCTCGATCGCCCTGATCGGGTCGACCGGCTGGGTGATGCCTGCCTTCTTCAGGCCTTCCAGGACCACGGAGCTCTTCAGTGATTGTGGATTGACCTGCAGGCTGCTGCTGGTAAAGCCGTCCATCGTATGGCCCATTGCCAGCAGTACGCCCAGCGCAGTAGTGGTTCCTGCCGCAATCGACTCGCCGATCACCAGATATTCGGACTCAGAGGCGATCTGGGCTCCGACTTTCTTGGCAGTTTCGATGATCTCCTTAACGTTACTCAGCGCATGACCCGTGCGGATATCTTTACCCGGGACACTGCCGACCCGGTAGTGAGGCACAATCGGTGAAATGGACATGCCCGTATCGACGTAGTACCTCCGGAAATCGGATAAGGTAACTACCGCCCTGGTGATCAGGCCCGGCGTGGGAATGGCTTCAGGCGTCAGGGGTATGTCCCCGAGCGTCAAAATCCTGCCCGTTTCCACCAGTTCAGCGTCCAGAGGCGGAGTATACGGCGTCAGCTCAGGGCTGATACCGGCGGCAGTAATGCCGGGGATAAAGGCTGTGTCAGTGTTGCCCATCAGCAGCACGAACGAGCCCCGGCCCTTGATCTTCTCAGCGAACTTCTCAGCACCATTATAGTATGATATCCCGTCAACAACCATGTATATCTCCTCGGTGCCCTACAAGTAAGCGCTTCAAGGTAAATAAATATTGTCATAAGTCAAGTTTGCTTGAATTATTGCAGGATAACGGTAAAATGCCCGGAAACTCTGGCCGTATAGCGGCCATCACATCGTGATCGGGAACGGCGTAAAGCAGAGGAGCGCGAGCACGAAAGCCGCTGCAGCCAGTATGTACCGGGGCACGCCGATAGTCTGCGTATCGTCAGTCGGCTTCGGATGGGAGCCCGCGCTCATGAGGGCGCTGAGGAAGCCCCAGAGTATCCAGATTTCTCCGGGCTGTTGCAGGATGAATGTGCCGTACAGGCCGAAGGCCATGATGATGATCGGCATGACACGTGAGATCAGGTTCGCCCGCTCTCCGAACACTGCCCGGGAGACGTGGCCGCCGTCCAGCTGCCCCACAGGGATCATGTTAAGCACGGTGACCAGCAGCCCCACCCAGCCTGCGAAAGCGATAGGGTTAACAGAGGTCAGGGTCTCCCCGGGGTGGACCACCCACGCCAGAAAGTCGAACAGCAGAGGAGTGTTGATCTGCATGTACGTGCCGCTGGTGGTGTCGATTTCAGGGGCGGGGAGCATTAAGCCTATGACGATGATGACGACCGACACGGCCAGCCCGACCAGAGGCCCGGCGATGCCTACGTCGAACAGCGCCTTTCTGTTCGGCACGGGCCCTTTTTGCCTGATGATGGCCCCCATAGTGCCGATGGGCGAGAACGGGAAAGGTATGAAGTATGGAAGGGTAGCGTCGATACCATATTTCCTCGACACGATGTAGTGGCCTAATTCGTGCGAGCCAAGGGCTACCATGATCGCTATGGCAAACGGCAGGCCCTTATAAACGTCAAGAGGGTCTGTGATCGGGTTGACGCCGTACATCATAGACCCGGTCAGCATAGTGGTCAGGAACGTGGCGACGGCCAGCGCTACGTTAATCCACGCGGATTCCTTTTTCGCCGGGGCGATGGTGAGCACGTACTCGCCAAGGCGATGTTCTACCCAGACGGACTTGCCTTTAGCCCTGAAGTGATCGTATACCTTGCCATAGAAGACGTTTGAGTCGACTAAGGGCTCTCCGTAGAGGTGTACGTAAGGCTCGTTCTCATGGGTCTCGTAGACCTGGAAGACCTGGCTTACTACAGCCAGATCGTCTTTTTCTATCATGACAGCTCGATGATTCCCGCGGTGCCGTCTACTGTGACAGTATCACCGTCTTTGATCGTCTCTACCGGGTTCTGCTCCAGGCGATCCACCATAGGAATCCCGGAGATGATGGCTCCGACTGCGACGATGGGCTCGGCCTTGATGTTGATCATCGCTGCCGGGGCGACGCCGTTCTTCATGAGCTGGTAGATGACGTAAGAGCCCACTGTCGAGCCCTTGCCCCCGGGGAAGATGAGGACGGTGCCTTTTACGTTCTTCCCGTACAGGGCGTGGCCTTTCTCGATGACAGTGCCGGTCCCGGGGTCGACGCCCCCCAGGAAGGAGATGGCATCTTTAGATACCAGCGCAGGCCCGGTCGCCCGGCCGCCGCAAATTCTGTGGCCCTTGATCTGCATGCTCAGTCACCCCTGCAGGCGACTTCGATGCATTCCTCAGTCGTGCCCATAACCGCATCGACTCCGCACATGGCGGGCGTGTACTTCAGGGCTTTGCCGGAGTTGACCATCATGCACTTGAACTGGTTTGCGGCAGGAGAGACCACCATACAGGTATCGTACAAGACCTTGATACCGCTGCTCCGAAGCTGCTGGATGAGTTCGGGGTTCTTCTCCCCGAGCGACCGGCCGGTGCAGACCCATACCTCTTTTTTGACCTTGCGGCCGTGCAGCAGGCTCAGGATTTCCTCCAGCTCCTCTCTGGAGGCGTGGGGGCAGCCGAGGGCAATGATGTCAGGGCTCGCCTTCTGCCGGGCAGTCTCCCGGATCTCGGCGATATCCACCTCAATCCGCTCCCGGGGCAGGAAGAACCTTTCGGGCACCTGCCAGTCATCCTCGCTCTCGAGCCTCTGTGGCTCCCGGTCCATTTTATCGGGGGGCAGCACATATTGCTCCGGGCTGACGTGGAGCACGTGGAACAGTGCGACTGCCCCTGAAGCAGCCAGCGCTGCTCCGAGGTGCTTCAGCTCGTCTTCCGTGGGTGTGGACTTCAGCTTGAAGATGGGTATGCCGTCCCCGATTTGCCTGCCTGCCAGGTAGCCCAGCGCGCCGTATTCAGCGCCATGGATGGGCTCATCGACCTTGACGGTCACGGTAGGATAACGGTTTTCCGTAATGTGCAGGCCATAGTAAGGGGTCTTCCCGATAAGCGCGGCAGCCAGCGCCGACGGGCCGCCTTCCCGGTTGGTCCTGGCGCCGAGGACCGAGTTAGCGAAACAGACGGCCGAAGATTCCGACCACGCGAGGTGATCCCCGAACCGGGGCCTGTTAAGGTAGTAAGGCGTACAGGTGCACTCCGGCCTGATGCCCAGCTTCTCGTACGCCCGGATGATCTCCTCCTGCTTTTTGGCGAAATGAGGGTCTATGCCCATCTCGACAAAAGCTTCCCGATCCATGCCCATGGGGTTGAGGACAGCGGGTATCCTGACCTTGCCTTCAAGGTCCTGTATCCACTCCAGCCCGGCGTCACCGATCGTCTTGTACGACACACCCGCGATCTGCGCGCTCTTGACTTGTATGAGCTTCTTAGCGTCGTAGATGTCTCCCAGCGCTACTAGAATTTCCATCATCTTCTGCAGCGTAGGGCCTTGCTCACCGTTATAAATATTTTCTTCTTCTCTGGTCAGGTACATGATCATCTCTTCCGCTGAAAAATCCTAAAAATAATCGTATGCTCGTCGCGTAAATCGTGCCCATGCATAAATAAACTTTCTGATGTTCCGGAAGATCGGCTCTCGATCCTGCCTAAGACAGGCTGTGTGTCGCATAACGAAGAACAAAAATACAGATACAGTCATCGCAGCTAAAGGTATTTACGAAACCAACAGGTATTGTAAAAATTGGATATGGCCGACATTCTCAAAGGCGCAAAGACGATCGTAACTCTAATAATAATTTTTACGCTGATCGTTGCCATTGCCACAATCTTCGACCTCCCGGGCTACCTGGCAACGGATACGGAACAGCTGTCCGCCGATAATGCCACCAGTAAAGCCCTGATAGTGTACGATCCCGGCATCATGGGAATGGGCTTGAGGACTGCCTACTGGATGGGCGAGGACCTGAGAACAAGGGGTTATGACGTAAACCTTTCCGGCATAAGAAGCGGCGACATAGAAAATGCGACCGGGTATGAAGTGGTCATCGTTATCGGGCCCACATACTTTGGCGGTCCTACGGGGCCGATCTCTGCATATCTAAAGCAGGTTCAGACGAAGCCCGGAGCCAGAGTCGGAGTTTATGCAGTCAGCGGCCTGCTGGGAGATGATGCCAGCCGGGAGATGAGAAAAGTGCTGGAAGACCGCTCGGTCATAGTAAAATCTGCCGGCAGCGTTAGTGCCTGGGACAGGGGTGCCGAAGAGAAAAGCTACGCCTTCATCTTTAGCATGATGGAGTGAAAGTGCCAGAGCAACCTTAAGGATTCGATTGTCTTGTTATCGGATGTGAGTCCATGCCGCAAGTAAGGCACTCCACATCAGCCCATCTTATAGCAAATTATATATAGAACCACAATCACATAAAACCTACAATTCTATTCATTATTGGAGGAGATTTTCTCATGGCACAACAAACAGGACAATCCTATGTCATGCGTGAGGGCAGCCAGGTCACCCGTGGCTTCGAAGCCCAGACTTACAACATCATGGCAGCCATGGCCGTTGCCGGCGCGGTTATCTCGACGCTCGGGCCGAGGGGCATGGACAAGATGCTGGTCGACAGTACCGGCGACATCTCAGTGTCCAACGACGGCGCGACGATCCTGAGAAAGATGGACATCGAGCACCCCGCGGCCAAGATGATCGTGGAAGTGGCGAAGACCCAGGACGCAGAAGTGGGAGACGGTACGACTACCGCAGTAGTGCTGGCCGGAGAGTTGCTCAGGCAGGCAGGCGTCCTCACCGAGAAGAGCGTACACCAGTCATCCATCATCAAGGGCTACCTGATGGCCGCCGAAAAGGCGCTGGAGATCGTCAAGGACATGGGAGTAGAGGTCACTGAGAAGGACACGGCCATGCTGAAGAAGATCGCCGGCACAGCCATGACGGGCAAAGACACTGAGAATGCAAAGGACTTCCTGAGCGACCTCGTGGTCAAGTCAGTGGCAGTCACCATGCAGAAAGATGCCGCTGGCAAGTACTACGTGGAGAGGGAGAACCTGGTCTTCGAGAAGAAGAAGGGCGGCGACGTGACCGACTCTAAGATCATCGAAGGCGTCCTCATCGACAAGGGCAAGGTCAACTTCCAGATGCCGTCCCGGCTGGAGAACGTCAAGGTGCTCGCCATGGACATCGGCATAGAGGCCAAAGACACCCAGTTCGACGCAGAGTTCAAGATCAAGGTGCCCGGCCAGTTCAAGCAGTTCGCCGACATGGAGGACCGCCAGATCAAGGAACAGGTCGACAAGATTGCGAAGCTCGGCGTCAAGGCAGTCTTTACCACCAAGGCTATCGACGACCTCGCCCAGCACTACATGGCCAAGTACGGCATCATCGGCCTCCGCAGGCTCAAGACCTCGGACGTCAGGCGTGTAGCCAAGGCGACCGGCGGCAGCCTGGTCACTAACCTCGACGGGATCACCCCCGCAGACATCGGCACCGCAGGGCTCATCGAAGAGATCACCGTCGGCGACGACGAGATGGTCCTGGTCAGCAAGTGCAAGGACAAGAAGGTCACCTCCGTCATCCTGAGGGGAGTCTCGGAGCACATCCTGGACGAGTACGAGAGAGGCATCGACGATGCGCTGCACGCAGTGCAGAACTCTATCAAGGATGGAAAGATCGTGCCCGGCGGAGCGGCAGTCGAGGCAGAGATAAGCCTTCGCCTGAAGCAGTATGCCATGACAGTCAAGGGCAAAGAACAGCTGGCCATCGATGCTTTTGCCAGCGCGATGGAAGTCATCCCGAAGGCGCTGGCCACCAACGCAGGCCTGAGCCCGATAGACATGATGATCGCCCTGAAGAGCAAGCACGGTGCAAAAGATGGCAAGAACTTCGGCCTGAACGTCTACAAGGGCAAGCCGATGGATATGCTGAAGGAAGGCGTCGTAGAGCCGATGAAGCTCAAGACTCAGGCTATCCAGAGCGCCACCGAAGCCGCCATCATGATCCTCAGGATCGACGACATCCTCGCTGCTGCCCAGACGAAGAATCCGGCCCCGGGCAGAAGGTAAGAGTAAACATCTTTCGTCAGGGGCACAGCCCCTGCAACCATTTTTCGTTTTTATAGCAACCAAAAAAATATTAAGTCGTGAGCGATTATATACTAATGCCTTATGTTTACGATACAAAAGATAATGTGCTTAGTTTTATCGATCCTGATCTTAACTGTAGTCACCGGCGGGTGCATAGGTACCACGCCAGTAGAGCCTACACCGACACCTCAGCCCACGCCGAACGTGGCCATCCTGAAGCCCGAAACGGTTGTCGTGAATTTCTGGAGCGCCATCGACAGCGGCAGATACGCCGACGCATACCAGTTAGCGTACTACGAGCAGAACGTCTCCCAGGAAGAGTGGGTTCGCGACAGGACCGCCACATACGGGGTTAATGGGAGCTACATTGATATCTACGAGTTCAATGTAACCGAAACATTCCCGCTGAAGCCGGGCACTTTCGAGGGCAACTTTTCAGCCGTGCAGGTAGTGCTCGTGGATACGGAACTGTCATACAAAGGCAATAGCAGAACAGGCACAGTCCAGTTCCCCGTGGTAAAAACAGAGAGCGGGTGGAAGATCTACGGCGACTATTAAAGCCGGCCTTCCGTCCCCGAAATTCTACCCGTTCATGGAATATCTATAGTATAGTCCACGAACTGCGTCGTAGTCCTGTTGCCGTCTACGAACTCGATGGTGATGTAGCTGTTATTGTAGAAGATTTTGCTGACCTTCGGGCTGCCAGGATCGACGTAAACAGTGTGATCGACGTTGAGCGTCCTGTTGGACAGGATGAACTCCTGGTACCGCTGGTTCTGGTCTTCGAGCTCCTTGATTCTGCCGGAGGTCTGGTTCAGGAGGTCGGCGATCATGCTTTGATGGGTATTATAGGTCGTCTGGTTTGCGATGATCAGCTCGTTGTTGCTCTTTTTCAGGCTCTCGTTCTGGACGACCAGCGCAGCTATGACGATGACACACACAATGCATACGCCAATGAGGAGGATGATCAGCTTGGAGACCACGTCGTTGTACCGGCGGATCTTCTCGTCCTTGCGGCGATCCTGGCTCTCCTTCAGCTTTCGCAGCCAGTTATGCATGTGCTCAGAGCTCTGGTTTGAACTTTCGTCCATGAGAACCTACCGTTAATTACTGTACGCTTCTGCCGTATATATTTTCTCGACCAGGCCTGTCCTTATACCACAATTAATTATATGTCAACATATTAATATTTAGCACGATAAAATAATAAATAACATGCAAGTAATACTGATAAGCTTAAGAGCCGGCCCAAAACTAGAAACTATTGCCCGGCAACTCTGCCAGGCAGCAGAGTTTGAAGCCATGCCACCCAGATCGATACCAGGAGAAAGTATTGGAACTTTAAAGTTATTTTGCAGATAGTAGAAATACTTTCTCCCCGTCGGCCGACTCCGAAATGGTTATCAGTATTCAGGTGTATACAGTATAATTTGAGGCCTAAAATGACCTCAAGGGGTAAGAAAATGAACGTCTCAGAGATTACATCAGATCGGTTCGAGAGCGTCGACATCAAGGCAACATTGCAGGAAGTGCTGCCCCTGTTCAGGAAGCCGCACAAGCCGGCTGTACTCGTCTTCAACGGCAAGGAGTACGCGGGCATGCTGACCGAGAAGTCGATCGTAAGCTCCATCAGGAACTTAAAGACGGGAATTAACGGTATGGTCAGGAAGACACCGAAGATTACCCCGAACACCACTATTTACGAAGCCGCCAGGCTCATGGTTGAGAACCAGCTCCGCCAGCTGCCGGTCTTCGACAGGGCAAAGGTGATAGGCGTAGTATCCTCAGAGAGCCTTATCCAGAGGGCTGCAGAGACAGAGTTTGGCAGCAAAGCAGTCTCGACAATTATGAGCGGTGACGTAATATCCCTCGACGCAGACGACCGTGTCGGCAAGCTGATCAACGTGCTCAGAGAAGAAGGGATCTCGAGAGTGCCAGTCATGTCCATGGGAAAGCTGGTAGGCATCGCCACCATGCACGACCTCCTGCAGCTGATCGTTCCCAACAAGTCGGAGCACGGCGAAGGAAGCCTGGGCACCAGACACACTCCGCTTCGTGAGATCAAGCTAAGGGACATAATGACAGAAAGTGTCGTCACCGTAAAGCCGGATGCACCCATCAGCTCAGCAGCCGAGCTAATGATCAGAAGGGACATCCAGGGCCTGATAGTGTACGATGGCACGAAAGTCAACGGCATCATGACCAACACAGACATCCTCATGGCGCTGGCAGCGGTCGAGAAGAACGAAGTCGACCCCACCGCAGGCTTTACCATGCAGATGACGCACGGCAACCTGGTCGACTACGACCCGGCATACGTGACCACTTCAGTCCAGAACTTCATCAAAAAGTTCGAGAAGTTCCTGGTCGGAGGTAACGTCAACGTATACTTCAAGCAGCACAAGGAGACCTTCAGAGGCACTCCGCTAATTCTGTGCAGGGTCAGGCTCAAGACCGACCACAACTTCTACAGCGCCAGAGGCGAAGGCTGGGGTGCAGACGGCGCCTTCCACATCGCCATGAGCGCTCTGGAGCGCCAGGTGCTCAACGACAAGGAGATCAGAGAAGACAAGCGCTACGAAACTTCGGACATCGTAGAGAAACTTGATATTCTCTAAAGGTGATCTGGCTCAGGATATAAAGATGCATGACCTTGAGGATGCCACCTGGCAGGAATTCGAGGAATATATCCGGGATATCCTGAGCTACCACGACTTCGAGATCCAGTTCCGCAAAGTCTTCAAACACGAGGGGCGGGGCCACCAGATCGACGTCGTGGGAGTCCGAAAAGACCTGTGCCTGTGCATCGACGGCAAAAAGTACGGCCGCGGCAGACACAGGGCTTCTTCTTTAAAAGCCCAGGCGGCGAAGCATTACGAGAGATGCCTCGTCCACGAGGAAAAGTACGGCATCAAATCCATACCCCTGATAGTCTCATGGCTCGACGACAACATGGTCGTCGAAAACGGGTGCATCTTCGTGCCGATCCACATGCTCAACGATTTCTTATTAAATTTAGACGCGGTGCTCGAAGAACTGTCATTCTAAAAGAACTATAGGGCCTATTAAGTGACGGCTCACCACAGAGGCACAGAGAAACACAGAGACGCACAGAGGCTTACATTATAAATGGTTATCAGTATATTATTCAACATAAAAATCTCTGTGCGCCTCTGTGCCTCCGTGGTAACCAGTACTCTGTGAACCTCTGTGCCTCTGTGCCTCCGTGGTAAACCGTTCTCCCTGCGTCTCTGTAATTATTTATTCTTGAGCGGTCAGAGTAAAAAATGAGGTAGAGCCTCAGCTCTTAATGCACCAGCATAACCATGATCTTGAAGGGCGCCAGCCCGCCCACGCGGAGCATGCTGAGGTTGGATTCCCGGGGCAGGCCTGCGGCGACGCGGAGGAAGATGCGCCGGGCCAGGACGTCGCCGGTGGCGGCGTCTATGAAGACGAAGCCGGACTTCACCTGGGGGCTGTCGATCTTGCTCATGGTCATGGCGTAGACTGACTCGGCCTCGGAGAGGTGGGTCGCTGCGAAACCGGCGGTGCCGGCGGAGGTGATTTCCCGGAACGGGGATACCGGCAGGTCGCCGGAGTCGATGGCAGCGGTCAGGAAGGTCAGCGTATGTGCTGCGAAGTTGAAAGCGATGTGGAGCGCCCGCTCTTCGTCGCCGTCGCCCCGCTTCTCCAGCACCCATGCTGCGTCGACGATGGCCATGCCGCCGAAGCCGGGCGCCACATCCGCCTCTGCCAGGCTGCTGCCAGTTTTATTAATGGCGAACCCGTAGACGTACGCGCCTTCAGTCGAAGCCCTGGAGGCCACGTCCCGGGCGTATGCCAGGGAGTCGCCCTCCGACGGGTCGAAGACGACGAAGACGACCTCAAAAGAGCCGATATCCGCTTTTAATTTCTCGCCAGGCCTGGCGAGGACTTGCTGATCGGCGGCCGACATCTCAAGCGATCCCGAATTGTCATCGATGGCGACTAACTTAGCTCTGGCCTGAGACTGGCGCAGCAGGCTCAGCAGGAAGCAGCCGGTAGTGCCGCATCCGACGATCGCCGAGTATAAAGGTGCAGTTGAATCCATGGTAATCACTATATGAAAGTAAGTTTGTGATCTTATCGCTCTTCGGGCGCAAATACATGTCGACAGGTAAGCCGGCTGTCAGTCCTGATCAGCTTTTTATATAAATTAATACATAGATAAATGTAATGATTGGTACTTCGACGTTTTACGAGTCAGTCGAAATCCAGCGACAGTTTATCCAGCAGCTGAAAGAGATAGACCAGGATAAGGTTTCCGAGCTGGTCAGCCTTCTCACCGGCTTTTTCCTGGACGGCCCGGATACCAAGCTCATCTACGGCATCGCCGAAGGCCGTAGTGCGCTCGCCCTGTACGACTTTCTCCAGCAGTCGTCGAAATACGAAAACATCACACCCCTGACGCTGGACGATCCCATCAGGCGGTACATCGACCCGGAAAAGAACAACCTGATCATAGCGGCGACAGGCTCCGGGGAGACTAAAAGCGTCATCAGGTACCTGGAGGACGCTTTTCGCATGGAAGTCCCAGTCGTGCTGATCACCTCGAACGTGAAGTCCAGAGCATACGAGATGGTTTCGAAATATGACAACGGCTACCCGTTTATCATAGAGCCGCTGAAGGGCCTCGACAGAAAAAGCCTCGCGGCCCTGGGCTCTGAGTTCGAGCTGAAGCTGGTCGTCTTCCTCAACGCGCTGGTGCCGGAGCTCTACCATCACGACAGGGGGGATATCCAGCGCTATTACAAGCAGATCGATCACTTCGCCAGCAACGCCGCGCTGCTGAAGAACATTGAGGCCGGCCATCTCGGGGACTGGATAGAGCGGCTCCTGAACCGCAGGGGGAACTACATCGTCGATGGCGTGGGCCGATCGGGCTTCGTGGCAAAAGCGTTCGGCATGCGGCTGACTCACCTGGGCAGAAATGTCTTCATGAGAGACGGGCCCACCACCCCCGCTTTCCTGAGAGGGGATGCGTACATACCCATCAGCGGCAGCGGCAATACCAGGGAGATCATCGAAGGCGTGGTCAAAGCCAAGCTGCACGGCGCCGACGTCTTCCCGATCATGATCAACATCGATTCCAGGCTCTCCAGCCTCATGGATTCATGGGGCTATTCCAAGAACGCCATGTACATACCTGTTTCGCTGGAGGATATCAGCCTCTACTGGGAGCAGGACATGAGCAAGATCATGGCCACCAAGTCAGTCCAGACCCGACCCTCCATATCAGAAATAAACAGCTACGTGTTCACCAACGCAATTGTCGCCCAGGCCATGGAAATGCTCGGCGTCAGCGAGCAGTATCTTAAGCGTATCCATGTCTAAGCGCGGGCAAAGATATATGGATATTCACTCACAGCTCGGCCTGATCTCCATTTTACTCCCGATGTCCAGCCGGGATACCTCGATCACGTTATGGGCCACGTTCCTGACGAACTCCGTCGTCTTTTCATCTCCCCGGAAGTACTCGTGATCAGTTTCAGGCAGATACTGCCTGCCGTGCGTGGAGTAGGCAATACCATATGGCGCCAGGACGAAGCCCAGGTTCTGGAAAACCGTAAAGATGTCGAACGCTGTTTTGTAAGCCCCGTCCTCGTGGCCGTTGACCACGATACCGACAGTACGCCCGGCGAGCGGGATGGAGCCGTCGACCAGGTACATGTTTTCGATGCAGGTGAGCCGGTCCAGGAACTGCTTGAGCGTGACGGACATCCCGTTCCAGTTGATGGGGCTCACGACAACGACGGCTTTTGCTGACAGGATCAGATTATGCAGCCGGTGCATGTCGTCGAAGGCGTTACAACAGGGTAGCCTGCACTTATCCTCCTTCATGCTGTAGCAGCACCAGCAGGGCTCTATCTTGTAGTCGGCGAGATGGATCACCCGGTAAGAGACGCCCTTCTCTTTTGCCGCTTCTGCCACCAGGGAAGCGAAGTAAGCGGAGTTGTGCGCCCGGTGCTTCGAGCCGTTGATGATGAGCAGGTCGGACTGGCCATCGAGCCTGTCTTTCGGGTGCTGGCCTTTGACGTAAAATTCTTCAGATGATGAGCCGCATGACGGGCAAGGGTCAGGAGCGTCGGTGGTCTCGATCTCGTAGCCGCAGACATTACACTTCCAGTGAGGCATAGTATTGATCACTCTACTACGAAGTAAACCGGATACTGTATAACCATTTTGGCACTTCTGCGGTTGCCAGACAGGGCATATTTCAAACTTATAATGTCAAAGTGATAATAAGAAATATTTATACCATACCGATTAATAGTATACCAGTCTACAGGCTGGCAGCAGGCTGACAGCCCAAGTATTGAGGCGGTATTTAATGGCAGAAATAAAAAATCCACTTATAGCCGCGGTACTATCGTTTATTGTGCCGGGGTGGGGACAGGTATACAACGGGCAGGGGTACCTCAAGGGACTCATGTTCATGATCGGCGAACTGATAGGCTTACTATTCTTCATCGTGCCCGGCCTGATCGTCTGGGTATACGGTATTTACAGTGCCTATAAAGTGGCCGACAACATCAATAAGGGGCTCATGCCCGCGGGCAAGGAAGTAACCATAGTCAACCACGTCATCTACCTGGCCATTTTCCTCGTCGTCTTGTTCGCCTTTGCCATGGTACTGGCGATCATCGCGTCGATAGTCGTAGCGTTTTTCACGATTGGCTCTACGACAGTAACGACTGGGCCTGAAATAGTCCCGTCTGAAATCTTCCCGTAATAAAAGTGTTAAGGGCGGACATCGTCCGCCGCTTTTAATTTCTACCTGCGCCTGACGTAGTGTCGCATGGCGCGTATCGGCTTACAGGGCAGTCGCAGGCGAGAAAATATATAATGTCGCTCACCAACTTTTTTGCTACGAGTCGCCTGGCGATCGCTGGGGGGCAGAAGAAATACTATCGCAGGGGGGAGCAGAGCTGAAAGAATTTATAAAAAACATTATTGCCAGCATGACGCTCGAGGAAAAAGCGTCGCTGTGCTCTGGTCTGGACATGTTCCGCCTGAAAGGTATCGCCCGGCTCGGCATACCCTCAATCCTGCTGAGCGACGGCCCTCATGGCTTGCGAAAGCCGGTTTTTGATCCGGATCACTTAGGGATAGGGCAGAGTATTCCGTCGACCTGTTTTCCCACTGCTTCGGCGATGGCGAGCTCGTGGGACCGGAACCTGCTATACGAGATCGGGTATGCGCTGGGAGAGGAGTGCCTGCACGAGGACGTGGCGGTCATTCTGGGGCCGGGCGCCAACATCAAGAGGTCTCCGCTCTGCGGCAGGAACTTCGAGTACTTCTCCGAAGACCCGTATTTGACCGGGGAGCTGGCTGCCAGTATGATAGAGGGCATCCAGGCTACTGGCGTGGGCGCTTCACTGAAGCATTTTGCAGTCAATAACCAGGAATACCGGCGCATGACGATCGATGCGATTGTCGATGAGCGGACGCTGCGGGAGATATACCTCGCCGGGTTCGAGATGGCCGTAAAGCAGTCCAGGCCACGGACAGTCATGTGCTCGTACAATAAAGTCAACGGAGTCTACGCCAGCGAGCACGAACGGCTGCTGACGGATATCCTCCGGAAAGAATGGGGCTATGAAGGCCTCGTGATGACTGACTGGGGAGCCTGCGACGACCGGGTCGCAGGCCTCAAAGCCGGGCAGGACCTGGAGATGCCGTCGAGCTTCGGGGTCAACGACGCCAAGATCGTCAAAGCCGTGAGGGATGGTACGCTGAGCGAGGCGGTGCTGGACGAGGCGGTGGAGCGGGTGCTGGAGCTCGTCTACGATGCGGTAGAAAACCGGCTGCCGGACTACTGCTACGAGAAGAGAACGCACCACGTGATGGCCCGCCAGGCAGCGGCGGAGTCCATGGTGCTGCTCAAAAACGACGGGATACTTCCCTTGAAAAAGGGAATGAAGATCGCCGTCATCGGAGCCTTCGCCATTCATCCCAGGTACCAGGGTAACGGCAGCTCCCAGGTTAATCCCTGCAGGCTGGAAAAGGCTTACTGCGAACTCTGCACTTATACGTCGGAGATCACCTTCGCCAGGGGCTATGATCTACGATCGGACGTGCCCGACGAGAGACTTATAACCGAAGCCTGTAATATCGCCCGCGGCGCCGAAGTGGCGATCATATTCGCCGGGCTGCCGGACAGCTACGAGACAGAGGGCATGGACCGGGAACACATGAGGATGCCGGAAAGCCACAATGAGCTGATACGCAGGGTCGCTGAAGCTAATCCCGGCACGGTCGTAGTCCTGGCGAACGGCGCCCCGGTCGAGATGCCCTGGCTGGGCAATGTTAAGGCGGTCCTGGAAGGTTATCTGGGCGGAGAGGCAGCCGGAGGCGCCGCAGCTGACCTACTGTTCGGGATGGTCAACCCTTCCGGCAAGCTGGCGGAAACGTTCGCCCTGCAACTTGATGACTATCCCTCGGCAAACTATTTCCCCTCCGGCCCCCGGACCGTGGAATACAGGGAAGGCTTGTACGTGGGATACAGGTACTTTGACACCGCGAAGAAGGCAGTGCTGTTCCCCTTCGGCCACGGGCTGAGCTACACGTCTTTCGAATATTCAGACATGGAAGTCAGCGCCAGCCAGATAAAAGACGATGAAGAGCTGAAAGTAGGCGTGCTGGTGAAAAATACCGGGGATGTGGCAGGAGCAGAAGTTATCCAGCTCTACGTCCGGGACGTGGAGTCCACCATCTTCAGGCCCGAAAAAGAGCTGAAGGGCTTCGATAAAGTCTTCCTGCAGCCCGGGGAGATGACAAGAGTGGAGTTCACGCTGGACAGGCGATCATTTGCCTACTACAACGTGGAGACCGCCGACTGGCACGTGGAGAGCGGGGATTTCGAGATCCTGATCGGCTCCTCAAGTGCAGACATAAGAGCGAGAGAGACCATATGGGTCGAGTCGACCAGGCCTGGCGTCTCAGTTCCGGACCTGAGGAGCACGGCTGGCATATACTACAACCTGCCCCCAGGCAATCTGGTCGTCGACGACGAGTCCTTCAAGGCTATTTACGGTGAAACTCTTCCATCCAACATTGTGCTGGAAGGAGAGCCTTATACGATCAACTCCACTCTTGGCGAAGTAAAGGAGACATTCTTCGGGCGGATATTCTTCGAACTCGTCCACAACAGCGCCCGCAACACCCTGCCCGAAGCGGAGGACGGTGAGATGCAGAAGATCATGACCGAGAAGATGCTCGAAGACCTGCCCCTCCGCAACGTCCTCACCTTCAGCGAGGGCAAGATCAACGAGCAGATGCTGGAAGGTTTACTTTTACTGATCAACCGCAAGCCAGCCCAGGGGCTGGTGCGGCTGAGTACGGCATTACTGAAAATCGGCTGACTGCAAAGCCAAGAGAGTCCGCTGCAACTATTCACCACAGAGGCACAGAGACTCACAGAGGTTCACAGAGCGACTGGTTACCACAGAGGCACAGAGATACACAGAGACGCACAGAGGCTTACCTATTAAGGGATTATTATCACCATATTTATCGAAAAATCTCTGTGAGTCTCTGTGCCCTCTGTGCCTCTGTGGTGAACCGTTCTCTGTGAGTCTCTGTGCAGCTCTGTGACCTCTGTGGTGAGTAATCGGCACAAGCCCAGGGTGTCGGGTAGTGATATGATAGATTCATAGTAAGTTCTTTGCAATAGCGAACTCGCTGCTCACAACGCCCTGCAGCTCTTTAACAATGCGCAGCGATTCCTTGAGCCCGTCCCGGTCTTTTTTCGACAGCAGGTAAGGCTGGACGTACTCGTTGCTGACGATGCCCTTTTTGATATTGTGGACGTAGCCGAGCATCATCACTCTCGTCAGCTGATCGTAGGCGAACATGAAACGCTTGAACTGGGTGGCGTCGATGACGCCGAGGTCTTCGAGTTTCCACAGGCGGTCGGATACGTTGGTGCGGGTGATGGCGTGGCGTGCGGCGAGGGCTTTGACGGACGCGCTGAAGATGCGGAAGCCGTACTTTTTAATGTTGAACGCGTCTTCGGCGTCACCGAAGTACTCGATCTTGAGGGAGTCGCCCTCCAGGCCGACGTCCGCCTTTACTGCCGATATGGCCAGCTCGAGGGAGTAATATGGATCCATGTGGAGCTTGTTATGAAGTGTCTTCATGAACCGGTGAGAGAGCGGCCTGTCACCGTAGATGTACCGGGAGTCCATGATCACGGATCGCTCGTAGCTGTTGTCCAGGCGGGAGATCAGCTCGGCGATCGTGCCTCTCCACTTGGGATTGCTGGCCATCATGTTGCCCCTGCACCGGTCGAAGCCGCCGGCAGCCAGTTGCTCTACCAGGGCTTCGGAGAACTTTTTAAAGTATTCCCTGCCGGCCTCGTCTACGTCGTCGTCCAGGACGAGGATGGTGTCCTGGTCGGACTCTACGGACATCTCGCTCCGGCCGAAGCTGCCTGTGGCCAGTAAGGCATACTTAAACCTGGGGTAGCCGGCTTTGTCTGCCATAGAAGCCTGCACGATCTCCGCCATCCGGCAGACCATGGCATCCCGGCAGGAAGAGACGATGTGGTTGATCGTGCTGCCGGTACCGCCGGTCTGCAGTGCGCTTTCGGATAGCTCGATCATGTCGCTGTTGATGTGGAGCAGGTCCTTAGAGGTCTTCGCCTCCCGGATACGGGCGAGCAGCAGGTTCAGGCGATAGTAGGGCCCGGTTTCCGCCGACAGGCTTTGCAGGTATTTCACGCTTCTGAGGCCTTCCTCGAAGGTCCGCTGCTCCAGTACCAACGGGCAGTCCCAGGCGTTGACCGTCTCGTAAACCCGGTTCCAGTTGACTTTGCCTTCGCCGATCGGCAGGTGCTCGTCAGTGTACCCGAAGTTGTCGTGGGCGTGGACTTCGAGGATGTACTCCTTTCGGGAGAGGTAGTCTTCGATGTTGCCGGTAAGCTGCGCGTGGCCCACGTCGAAGGTGATCCCGAGGTTGCCCCGGTCGACGCCCTTGAGGATCGCTTCCATTTCCCGGAATGTCTTGCCCACCATGTGACGTTCGTTCATCGCATTTTCGACGCCGACCATGATGTCGTTCTGCCCGGCCCGATCGCAGATCTTCGCGAGGCTCAGGATGTTGTTCTCTATTGCCCGGTCCAGGCTGCCGCTGCCGAACTGGGCGTAGCCGGTGTGAAGGGTGACGATGTCGATATAGTCGGACAGGTCGTCGATGATGCTGACGAGCAAATCAGTGCTGCTCTCCCGGACGTACTGGTAGATGCTCGCGATGTTGAGGTTCTTGTACGGCAGGTGAGCGGTCAGGTAGAGGTTGGTCGTGGCCGACACCTCGTCGATCATGTTGAGCGTCTGCTCGTCCAGCGATTCCCTCTCGGGGAAAAAAAGTTCCACGCAGGTGAAGCCGTGACCCTCCATAGACTGTATAGAGCGCACGTCGCTCTCGGACTGTAGCTTATGAGAAAAGGACAGCTTCAAGGGAAAAGGTCACCCGTTAGACTTAGTAATATGATGTGACGGACATAAATCTTTTTGCATCAAACGCCCGGGTCCGTCAGCGGTTATAGTATGTATGCCTGGTATGTATGCTTGAGCCCGGCAATAAGAAAATGGGAGAAGGCGCTTACAGCCTTCTCAGACCGTACCACTTGCCGCAGATGAGCAGCCCGCCGAGCACTAACGCTATGATCAGGGCTGTTGGCTTGAGGTCCTCCGGCGGCACCGGCTGATCTGCAACCAGTATCAGCGGGGAGTAGTCGAGGTAGTTGCGGGACGGGTTGACCTTGATGCTGGCGGGCAACGATTTCATGGTGCCGTTGTCGCCCTTATGGACAGCATACACAGTATATTCGCCGACCGGGACCTGGGATACGAATGCCGTGCCCTTTCCCGAGCGGTAGGTTTCGATGGTCAGGTGGCGGTCTTCGCCGGAAAGGTAGACTTCGCCGCTCACAGTCTTACCCGTACTGTCAGTGATAATGCCCCATACGTACCCGGTTTCAGACTCCGGGTAGTCGTATAAAGTCGTATCGGGGGCGTTGATTTTGACGAGTCCCGTGTCGGTCGGATACCATAGCACGTTTTGCAGATTAGTGTGGTAAACCTTTCCGTCTGCCCGGTAAAACACCTGGACTTTGCAGCCGGGTGATGCAGCCGAAGCGTTGTCAAAGCGGAAGTTACCGTTTTCATCGGTAGTGGTCACGCCGATTTCCTTGTAGATGCCATCGTAGAGGTGGACCTCTGCGCCGGGGAGCGGCTTTCCGTTAACGTCGACGGCGCGGCCTTCGACGGTGAAAATCTGTACAGGCCGGGTGCTCTCGGGCAGCGGGGGATAGCTGGCCAGACTGGTTTCCTCGGCGCTGATCTTCACGCCGGCAGGCGTACTGGCATACCAGGTGGCAGGCGTTTTGGTGAGATTATACATCTTCCCGTCCTGGACGTAGGATACTATCACCTTGACGTAGCCGGTACCTCGATCGTCAGCGTTGCTGAAGAGGAAATTGCCGTCGCTATCGCTGATCGTGCGGGCGATCTCCAGGTAAGAGGCATCCACCAGCGACACGGTCGCGTTGGGCAAAGGTGCTCCCGTAGCGTCCGTAACCTGTCCGCTGACAGATTTGATGTTCTGAGATTCCGCCAGCGATGGGCTGGCGAGCATGGCGATGATAGTGAGCACTATAATCGAGCATACGAATAATACCCTGGCCCTCATGAAATCACAAGATTATAAAAAACTTCAGTATATATAGACCTTCTCTCACAATCAGTTAATCATAGCCAGCTAATCGACCCGTATGGGCATATACAGGAAGGTATTTATCGGCACACCCTGTTATCATAATTGACCGCCATGGAAGAGAAGTACGATCCGGATACTATCGCAAAAATCGAGCTGATCAACAGGAAAGTAGACGAGATCAACCAGCGGCGCATGAACATTCATACTACGCGGGTGGAGGATGAGCTGGACTGCGAGGAGCTCGAGGCATATATTAAAAGCCTGAACCTGACCGAAGAGCAGCGCAGGATCATCGACCAACATAACAGGAACTCGAATAAGCCCGCCATGAGCAAGGGTATGCTTTACTTTATTATCATGGCAGCAGGAGTGATCCTGCAGTTCTATGTGGGCTATGAAATTTACAACCTCACTTCAAAAGGCACGCTGGAAACGCTGGAGATGGCATACCTGGCCCTCCTGATCGGCTTCTTCGCATTCAACGGCTTTCAGTTGCTCCGGTACCTGCGGATCGTGCGCTGATGCGGACCGTGAGACGGTCCGGGCGAGACGGATATTGTCGGGATAACGATAAATATTTAATTATGGTCCGACAACTTTTCCTAAACTGCTACACCTTAATGTGGCACAGGTGAACCGCATGGATGATGCTATCGCGCCCATCGCAGAGGAGCTAAGCCGGGCGCTTGGAGTAGACCGGGAAACCCTTCAGCGTGAGCTCACGCTCCTTATAATAGAGTACAAAGTCCCCCCGGAGGAGGCTAAGCGGTCGCTGCTCAAGAAGCACAGGCGATCGATCATAGCTGGCAAGGCCAGGCGCGAGGCAGAGGAGACTATCGCACCTTCCGCACTGCGGCAGGTACCGGAAGAACCGCCTAAGCCCCTCAAAGACCTGCGAGTGGGGGATGCCGGCATCACCATCATCGCTAACGTCATCGACCCGGAGTACAGGGAGATCTCCACGCCGAGAGGCCCGGCGACAGTGATCAGCGGCATGCTGGAAGACAGCACTGCCAGACTACACTTTACCGCCTGGGTAGACATCCCGGACATTTTCAACGTCAGGGCCATCGTGGCCAGGGACGTCTACGTCAAGAGCTTCCACGGCATGCCGGGCGTCAACATCAACGAAAAGACCGTGCTGGAAGCCTACGATGGATTAGTCCCGCCATACAGGAGAACCTGCCGCACGCTGAAGGATTTATCCAGCACTGACGGCGCGTCCGATGTCGAAACTGAAGGTGACGTCCTGTCTCTTCGACCCGGCTCAGGGCTCATCGAGCGGTGCCCGACCTGCAGCAGAGTCATGCAGAAAGGCCAGTGCAGAGCCCACGGCAGGATGGAAGGCGTGCCCGACCTGCGAATCAAAGCCGTCATCGATGACGGTACAGGCTCGATGATCTGTGTCCTGGACCGGAAGCTCACGGAAAGCCTGATCGGGATGAGCCTGGAAGAACTGAGGAGTATGCCTGACAGGGCAGCGGGGCTCATCAACACCGGAATCATCGGAAAGCCGCTGGTAGTCAGAGGTAACGTCACCAGTGGAGACTTCGGAAAGATCTTCGTTGCGACAGAAGCCGAATGGCCGGCGGATAACGTGCCGGAGATGGCAAAACAACTGCTGGGGGAGATCAGGTGACAGACAGGGAAACGGCCCGCAGGGTCTTCGCCAGGGAGTTCAACGATGCCAGCCTCCAGTATGGCGAGCACACCGACAGGGCTCCCAATTTCGTCATCACGCCGACGGGCGCCATGTGTAACAGAGTCTTCGCGGTGGGCGTCCTGACTGAAGTGGAGAACATAGGCTCCGCAGGGCAGGTGCTTTACAGAGCGAGGCTGGCCGACCCGACCGGAGCGTTCACCATCTATGCAGGCCAGTACCAGCAGGAAATTGCGACATTCCTCTCTGAAATTGAGACACCGGCATACGTTGCCGTGGCTGGCAAAGCGAGGGTCTTCAGCCCTGAGCCGGGCGCCCACTACACGTCAATCAGGCCTGAGGATGTCAACCTCGTCGACAGCAGCGTCCGGGACAGGTGGACCTATCATACAGCTAAACTGACGCTGGACCGCATCGCAGTCATGGAAAAAGCCCTGGCCAGCGGGCTCCGGGGCGAAGAGCTGGCCTGGCACCTGATCCGCCAGACAGAGGAAGGCTCGGGCGTGTCTAAAGCTATAGACCACTACGGGATGACTAAAAATTCTCTGGAAGCCTACAAGCAGATGGTCACCGACGCCCTTTCTAAGCTGATCGAGCCGGAGCCGGCCGCTACGGAAGATGCGAGCCTGGAAGACATCATTCTACAAATGATAGCCAGGCTGGATGCCGGCGAGGGTGTAAGCTACGAGATACTGCTCGCAGAGATGGAAAATACCGGCATCGACGAGGCAACAATAGAACAGGCGATCGGCGATCTCATGAGCAAAGGCCAGTGCTACGAGCCGAAGATCGGATCGCTGAAGCTTGCCTGACAGCAGCCGAGATTTATCCGCATGCCCTTCAGACTTTTAAAAGCACGACAAAGCTCTTATCTATGTAGCCTTTAACTAGCCTACGGTAAAGGGAGGAATGGTTGTGCCGGTCAAGAAGCACCATTCGACTAAGCATCAGAAAAAAACTTCAGCCCAGACGGTACTCCAGTTCCAGGAACCGGCAATGTCCGATGGCTCAGGTTCTGAGTCACTCGCACACTACGAATTCAAGCTGGAGCCCATCGTGGACAAGAAGACTTATGACAGTTTCCTGAAAGCTATAGCCCTGAGGATCTACTCCGAGTTCGAGAGAACCCTGAAGGGCGAAGGCATCGACAGGCCAGAGCTGAGCCTTGTAGGGCTGGACCTGAAAAAGGCGGCCACCCCGGTAGAGATCAGGATGGCGGAATATGTGGCGCTGAACGCCCGGCTCATCGTGGACAGGGCGTTCGTCGATATCCAGGGCTATGCTCATACATACATGCCCAGGGCATTCCGGGAGATGGAGGCTGACAAGAGCAGCGAAGGGGATATCGTACCCTACGTAGAGTTAAAAATACAGCGGGACCTGGTGATGGAGATCAGGACAATCGCCATGCTCCACATACCGGACGCCGAGCGCTTCAGCTACGTCAGCAAGCTGAAAGAGCTGTAAGTAAGTTCAGTTCACCATCTGCATCGCCCGCGGGAACTTTGTCAGCATAGAGAGCCGGAACATCTGAGGTAGACGCCACCACCCATCTTCGTCTGACTTCAGCCCGCCACCCCCGGTTACCCGGACTTTTAGGTCGAAAGTCTTCTCAGGCGCGGCATTCGTTTCCCACGGCCGCCGGTATACGGCGTTGATATGCTGCGGCCCGATTCCCCTGGCCCGGATGTCCCAGATATGGATACCCCCGGCCCCAACACGCCTTGAGCCGGTATCATCTGCTATATACCGGTCGCTCACGAGGTACAGCCCGTCTGATAGAGAAAGGTCCCAGGAGTAGCCCGTAGTCGGGTTCTCCGGCAGGATCACCCTTAACGCTTCACCTTTTTTAAGAGAGACGGTGGTACCGTCATCGTCGATCCCGTAAGTCCGGTCAGGCAACAGCGCACCGGAGGCAGTCGCTGCCACCACAGCCGCAAAACACAGTCCCGCCACCACCAGAAACATCGTCGAATACCTCATGACAGACATGTAGATTAGTGGAGCGTTAACCGTTCGCGCAATTTGACACGCCGGCGGACGCCCGTTGCCATTAAAATTGCATCAGATACTCTGCATGTGCTCGTAAATGTATTACCGTCAGGAAAATAAAAATACTTACAAGCTTCTTTTTAGCATGGAAGCCATGAAGAAGAGAAAGCTAGAAATGCTCCTGGAGCAGGTGCGAGGGTTCGACCGCCCGGACGTGACGAAGGAGCAGTATGCTACCCCTGCGGTGGTAGCTGCCGACCTTCTGTACTTCGCTTTTATGAACGGCGATCTGGACGGGAGCGTCATCGACCTCGGCTGCGGGACAGGTATACTGGCCATCGGGGCGAGACTACTGAAGGACGACGCCGGGATGGACTCCACGCAAAAGGTTATAGGCATTGACAGTGATATTAGGGCGTTGGAAGTCGCGAAAGCGAATGCAGAATCGCTCGGGACGGACGTGGACTGGGTCCACTGTGACGTCAGGGATGTCAATAATATCCCTGAAATCGCCGTCGTCTTGAACGCAGGCAGCCGTTTTGACACGGTGGTCATGAATCCGCCGTTCGGGGCGCAGGAAAAAGGAAACGACAGGCCCTTTCTGGATAAAGCCCTGGAGATAGGGCGCGTGGTTTACTCGATACACAACGCAGGTTCTGCCAGTTTTATCGAGAGCTACGTCGAGGGCAGAGGAGCCGTGACGAATGTAGTCGAGCTCAAGTTTCCCATGCGACACACCTATAGCTTCCATAAAAAGGAACTGGCGCTCATTGACGTTGAGCTGTACAGGATCGAAGCAGCAGTAGAGAAAGGAGAGAATATCGTTGACTGAGAATGATTTTGTCGTGCCCGGCGATCTGGTAGGCACCTCTGAAGAATACCTGCCAGGCAGCGGAACGTACGAGGAGAACGGAAATATATACGCCGACATCACCGGGAAAATTGCCATCAACAAGAAAGAGAGAGCGGTCTACATAGAACCGGCAGTCCACGCGCCGCCAGTACCCAGGGAAGGCGACATCGTGATCGGCCGGGTAACCGACATCAAGGGTTCGGTAGCCCTCGTGGAGCTTTCGAGGATCAAGGGACACCTGGACCGGGAAATCGCCGGCAACACCTCCGCCGCCATCCACATATCGAACGTGAAGGACTCTTATGTTCAGGATCTGGCCCAGGAGTTCGGGTACCAGGACATCGTCAAGGCCAGGGTTATCGACACCAAGAATATGCGGCTGTCCACGGTGGACAAGAGCCTCGGCGTGCTAACTTCAATGTGCTCCAGGTGCAGGGTTCCGCTCAAGTTCGACAACGGCAAGCTGAAGTGCCCCCACTGCGAGAGGCGGGAAACCAGGAAACTGTCGTCCGACTACGGCAAAGGCATCATATAAGGTGATCATATGGAGATTAAGATTCTCAACAAGACTGACACGGAAATCCAGGTAGAGATCAAGGGCGAATCCCACACGATGATGAACGCCCTCAAGTCCTGTCTGCTCGAAGACAAGGCAGTAAAAGTCGCCACCTACGACATCGAGTTCCCCGGCATCAGCGACCCGGTGCTGTACGTCAGGACAGACAAGAGCGAAGACCCGATCGACGCCATCAAAGTAGCCGCCAAAAAGCTGGCTGACGAGTGCGACGATTTCCTGAAGATATTTGGGAAGAAAGCTAAGGCGTGAGGTTTAAGGCCTTCGGCCTGTGCTTGTGCGCGGTAGCAGAACAAAATCTGTGTACCGCCAAACAAAACTTTCTTTTTATCAGGTGCAAAAAATGCAGGATATTGTTATTCTACGGCTCGGCCACAGACCCGAACGTGATGCCAGAGTCACCACCCACGTCGGCCTCACTGCCCGCGCTCTCGGCGCAAAAGGTATGCTGCTGACGACAGACGATAAGTCTGTGGCAGAGAGCATTCAGAGAGTTGCTGCAGCATGGGGCGGCGACTTCTGGGTCAGGGCCGGCGTCAGCTACAGGTCTGAGATCAGGCAGTGGAAAGAAAAGGGCGGCTTTGTGGTCCACCTGACCATGTACGGGATCAACCTGCCCGGCTGCCTGGAACAGATACAGGAGCAGTTTAAAGGCAGGGGCGTCATGATCATCGTCGGCGCCGAGAAGGTGCCTGGCGATATATACGGCCTGGCGGACTATAACGTGGCGGTCGGCAACCAGCCTCACTCGGAAATTGCCGCTCTCGCCCTGTTCATGGATAAGCTGCAGGAAGGCAAGTCGCTCATGCATGAGTTTAAGGGCGGAGAACTAAAGATAATACCTAGTGAACATGGCAAGAGTGTCGTCAAAAACAGGTAAGCTCAACGTGGGCTCAGTCCTCGTCGTAGGGTACAATTCCCGCGTAGCGGCATGCTCTGCGAGGCGTGCAGGATACAAAGTGTACTCACTGGGCCATTACGACGACCTGGATCTGCTCCGCTGCGTAGAGAGCAGCATCAGGTTTGAAGATCATCCCTCCAGCATCCGCCCCTTTTTAAAGAAGCTGGACGTAGACTACGTCGTCCTCGGGGCAGGCTTTGAAGATGCTGACGTGCCGGCGTCGATGGTTCTGGGTAACGACCCAAAGATAGCACACAACGTCTGCAATAAGTTGTGGCTGGCCAGGAAAATCGAAGAGCTCGGCATTCCCCAGCCTGCAATTTACACCAGGGAGAATGTCAGGTACCCCTGTATAGCCAAGCCCATAGTCGGAGGCGGTGGGCATAAGAACTTCAAGGTGTACGACGAGTCGATGCTTCCGCCGGAAGACGAGTATTTCCTGCAGGAACTGGTCACCGGCACGCCGCTGAGCGTCTGCGCGCTCTCCACCGGCAGTGAAGCGATGCCGGTATCGGTGAACGAGATTCTGGTGGGCAAGAAATGGCTCGGGGTGGAGCCAGGCTACACGTACTGCGGCAATGTGACGCCTTATATCACAAGGTTCAAGGATGAGATGTTCGACATCGCCAGGAAGCTGATCCCGGCCCTCGGCCTGGTCGGCACCAACGGCATAGACTTCATCGTAAATAAGGACGGCCCTAAAGTGCTGGAGGTCAACCCCCGATTCCAGGGCAGCCTCGACGCGGTAGAGATGGCCACCGGAGAAAACCACTTTCAGGCGCACGTGGATGCCATCAACGGCAAGCTCAGGCCGTTCAAAATTAAGCAATACGGCTACAGGGCGATCTTGTTCGCAGGCAGGACCACCAGGGTAGTGCAGGACCTGTCCAGCCCAGAGACAGCCGATATCCCGCCTGTCGGGACAGTGATCGAGAAGGGAAACGCGCTGATCTCTATAAATGCCACAGGGCAGACAAGGGGAGAAGCTTCAGCAGTGGTCAGGGGAACGATCCGCCGCATCAGAAAAGGCTTGCAGAGCGTTTGATCTGCCTTGATACTGAGATACCGCAAGTAAATTTTATATCTGTATATCGGGATTATACTTATAGTAAAACTACCATCTTTCTAACTATCTTATTTAAGGTGAAATTGTGTCAGCTCTGGATAACAAGGCAGTGAGAGGCTACATCCAAAAGCTCGTCGGCGACGAGGGCATGGCAGTGGTCGAAAAAATGATCGAGAAAGTTCCTGACCAGGAGGTCACGGATGAGCAGGTAGCCCAGATAAGCGGTATCAACCTGAACCTGGTGCGTAAAACTCTGTACATCCTCTACGAAAACCACCTCGCCATGTACCGCAGGGAAAGGGACAAAGACAGCGGCTGGCTGACCTACCTATGGAAGCTGGACCTCGACAACTCGGTGCACATGCTCAGGAATGAGGCCCGTAAACTTATAAAAAAGCTGGAGAGACGACTCGAGTTCGAGAGCAACGAGTTCTACATCTGCCAGGAAGAGGCGCCTCACAGGATTCTCTTTGACTACGCCATGGAAACCAACTTCGTGTGCCCTGTCGACGAGACCCCGCTGATGCATTACGATAATACGGCTGAAAAGCAGGCGCTGCGGAACCGGATCGATGACCTGAAAAAGAGCTTAGCGCAGTGATGAAACCTGAAGAAGCTTTAGCCCTTTTAAAAAAGTATGGCACCAGCGACAGCGTGATCGAGCACGTCAAAGCGGTCAGGGATTATGCCATGGAGCTGGCTGCACAGCACGACTGCGACCGTGAACTGGTCGAAGCCGGCGCCCTTTTACACGATATCGGCCGATCCCGTACCCATAGTATAGATCATGCGATCATCGGTGCGGCCATCCTGAGACAGGAAGGCGTCGACGAGAGGATTATCCGTATCACAGAGAGGCATATAGGTGCAGGCCTTACCGATGAGGATGCGGTAAATCTCGGACTGCCGCCTGGAGACTACCTGCCAAAGACGATGGAGGAAAAAATCGTCTGCCAGGCCGATAACCTCATGGGAAGCAAAGACCGCATATCCATACACGAGGCGATAGCCACTGCAGAGGAAAAATGGTCGCCAGACGGCGTCAAAAGGCTCATTCAGCTGCAGTTCGAGGTATTCAAGCCAGTAGAAGTATCGATAAACAGCCGGGCGTGCGACAAAAAACAAATTGAAGAAGCGATAGGCAGCCTGGATGTCCTGTACAAAAAGAAGGTCGAAATAGGCACCTGTAAAATCTTACTGTACGGCAGCGATGCTGAAAAGGCTGCCGGCAACTTGAAAAAGATGGCTTAACGCCGTTAGGCCGACAAGGCTAAGGTATGCTGCCTTAAAAATGTAGCCAGGTCAGCACTTTTTCGGGTCTTTCCTGAGGTCTGAAACCCAGCCTTCCGTCATCGCATTATTGTAAGTCACCGTAACAAGATAAGACGCGTCTTCCATGTCAAAGACGATGTCCTGCGTCTTGCGGTCGCCTTCGTTCTGGATGGGCACGATCCTTTTAATGCTGTCATTGCCAGCAATCCTCTTTATCCGGTCCACTATAATGTCGCGAACTTCAAACCTGCTCTGCCCCGGCGGCATTTCCTGCGAGGAGGTTTCAGGCTTGAGCTGCACGTTGATTTTCTCGATCTCTTTAAGTCTTGCGGGCATACGTATCCTGAATATTGTTGACCAGCAGTGGGATAAAAGTTCACAGCAGGAATATCGTGAAGAAAGTGAATCCTCCGCCGATATGGTTGAGGTTAAACTACCCTGATGTGCGACGATTCACTTAAAGGCCTACTGGATAGTGACACTTCTGATGCCTTTCAGCTTCTTGAGATCGCTGACCATCTCGCCCGGGATCGGATCGCCGGTGATGATCGTCATGGCGGGGTCGTCGGAGAAAAAAGGATCGTCAGTGACCGCCTGCCGTATGCTCAGATTATATCGGGCCACGACATTGGTGACTGCGTTGATGATGCCCACGTTCTGAGCGTTGTCGACCCGGATGATGATTACGCCGAGCCCCAGCAGTGGAGCCACATCTTTGAGCGATGCAATAGACCTGATGTTCTGGAAGACACGCCGCAGCGTATCGTCCTTCAGGATCATCTCAGTCGTGGCATCGACAACCCGCCGATCGACGCCTGCATCTTTAGCGATCTGAGTATGGGGGATCTCGACCTTGCCCGAAACAACGTGGCCTTCAGAGTTTACCTGAAAGCCGCGCTCCAGCAGCAGACGGATAACCTTCTCCTGAGAGGGCATACCCTTGAACTTATCGACGATTTCGCTCCACATACCACTCAATAATTACAGCGCATAGGTAATAAGTATAATGATAGAAAGAGAGTTGCGTGCGCTGTGTTGATGCACAGCGCACCGTACGCGTTTATCTTCAATACACCAGAGGCGACCCGAACGTCCAGTCTTCCAGCTCCAGCGTCTTCTGCCACAAGGACTTGCAGTCGCAGTTCAGCTGGTTCAGCACGGATATGTCCTGGGTCAGGGAATACTTCCTGAGGGCGTCCGCAAACTCGTAGTCGCACTTGCCGCAGTTGTGCGGCCCCCGGTTCTGGCCGGCCGCCAGAGGATCCGAGGTAATCACTGAGCCAGTCTTGCCATGTACCCTCTTGAGCACTTCTACAATACTCCACAGCCAGGGTGGCCTGTAGGCTTTGCGGTAGAACAATTCGTCTACCAGCGTGCCACGCTGGACGTTGCAGAGGTTGATCGATATGGTCTCAGCATATTTCGACGCGTCCATGACTGACTGCACCATATCCTCGAGCGCATCCTTTTCAGTCAGGAAAGGCGGCTTCATCATAAGGTAAGCCTTCGTGGTCAGACCATGCGCTTTTGCCACTTCGGCAGCCCTGACGAAATCCTTGAACAGGAAACCTTTGTTGATGCTGTTCAGCCGGATGTTGTCGTTCGACGTCTCCAGGCCGGTGGCGATCTCCAGCCGATCGACGTGCATTTTAGCGGCTGAGACGATCTTATCGGTCACGAATTCCGGCCTCGTCTCGACAATGACCTTATCTGCGTACAGGTTGAGCTCAGAGAGGATTTTATCACGGACAGGCTCAGGTACCTCTCCAGGGTCAAAAAAGCTGCCAGACGTGAATATTTTTACAATACCATGGTCTATCCGGCGGGAGACGGACTCGAACTGAGCCAGGAGATCTTCCGGGGTCGGCGGCCGGGCGGCCGCATCTGCGATATAGCCGCACATGGTGCAGCCACCCCTGAGGCCCCAGTAGCAGCCCCGGGTCTGGAAGATGATGGTGTGAGATTTAGTCGGCATGCCGTCCAGCAGGTCTTCGCCGGTCCAGTAAGCGGCGACCTCGGTCGGGGACTTCTCGTTGATCTTCTGCCTTTTCCGCTGCTCTTTCATGATGTCGCTTAGCGTCATTTTACCGGCTCCACGTGTTTTAGTTCTACTGCCATGCCGCGACTGGCTTCCACCATTTCCCGGCCGCTCATCTTCGCCCTACCCACGCCGATAGCCTTCTTACCGATGATGAAGACGTCGTCCCCCGGCCGTATCTGCGGATCTGCGTTGACGACTCCTGGCGCCAGGATACTGCCTCTGGGCATGAAATCCGTAATCTCGACGAAGTACTGGTCAGTCAGTTTCATGCGCCTGGCCCCCTCGAGCGTCAGTGTCAGCGAGCCATACGCCGGATTAATCGTACAAAGCTGCTCTCTGCCGTCGAACAGGGTCATTCTCGGGAACTTGCCCTTCACAATGCCTTTCTGAGGCACGAGCAGGTCACCCCGACCTTTTCCGAACTCGTAGTCGGCCATCTTCCGGAACATGTCCAGCAGGTACTGCTCGAAGTTCCTGGGCTGCGGAGCAAGCTCGTCAACCACGAGCTTCACCTGGTCGACCAGCGCCCTCAGAGACTCGTCGCTGCTGACCTTGCCAGTACTGGTGAAGATCATTTCCCGGTCAGCCTGAGCGCAGACCTCTACATACGGGCCCTCTACGTGAGCGATCACCCGCTCGAAGCGATTGTTATCGATGAAATCCCGGAGACAGCCGGATACCCAGTGCCTTTCTTCCAGGTCCCATACTCCTGTGACCGCCACATCGTAATGGGCTGCAGGATACACCAGCTCCAGCTCTCGGGGCACTACTCCCATCGGGGAAGTCAGGATTATCTCCCGGACGTACCTGCGGTATTTGCCGAGTGCATTGATAATGGCCATATGGGATTGAGAGGTCGAATAGGGCTTTCGAGCTGAACAGGGAATGATGATCAAAATCTTTCCGTCGGAGCTGAACCGCTGCCTGAGCCGGTCCGCAAACCGCCGGACTTCGACTCTGTTCTGGGATTCGGCAGAGCACGCCAAGAGTTCGGAAGATCGGTAAGTGGGCGTGCGGGACTCGAGATAAGTATACTCTGCATCGGCCAGCCGCAGCAGGGCGGTCAGCCAGGGTTTTGAGCGGCACTGCTTCTCTACGTACTCTCGCAGCATGCCGTTCCTGATGTGGATTTTAACCCGGCTAATCTCTTCCCGAAGCTTTGCCCGGTTATGTGCTGCCAGTAACTCTGGATCTGATTTCTGGCCGCCCGTCATTTTTGTGCATGCATCGCAGGTACATGGCAACTCCGCAAGATCTTTGACCGGATATTCACCATCCTGTGTCAGGTATAAGCCCTGATACGCCTTGATGGTGGTCAGCACATCATCAACGATGTCTGCGCTCAGGTAAATTAAAAGTGATACGTTCTCAGGCGTAGCCAGCGCAGGCACATATAGCGCAGTATCTGGCTTTGAATTATTTCGGATCTGGATGAAACTGTGTAAAAGAGCGCGTGAATCCCCCTCGATCGAGCGTACTCCCGATATGACATACATATCTGCCCCAGAAACCACTTTATCCGGGTGTGCAAGGGTTGCAGATGGTGTATCAGAGGCTATGTCAGCGGGCTGATAAAGCCTGACAAGATCCTCATTTACTTTAGGTGTCAGGCCTACATAGGGTTGAACAGTAAACTGTTCTACAGTACCTGTAACGGGACTGTGAAGCCATTTGTTGCCACCGTTTACTACGAGATCTTCCCCTGTGGCAGGGCTTAGCAGGTAAGGTGTTTCCAGTCCACCTCTTACCAGTAGTTTGCCAATACGGGCAGGGCCGTCTCTTGCGGTGACTTCGAAAAATCTGGTCAATTTATATCTCCCTGTTTCAACCTTCAATAGGGTTACAACGAATATAACTTTTTGGAAAGTGCCTGCAGCATTAGTTGATAAACAAGCGCATTTTCGCTATTTCCATGGGTAACATACATTTAAATATTTTTATAATAATCGTTTGTGAATTTCATATGGCACAGAAGGGAAGCAAAGGCGAAATGACCGTCAAGGAAGCCGGTAAAAAGGGTGGCGAAACCACCAAGCAGCGCTACGGTGAAGGCTACTATGAAAGCATCGGCAAGAAAGGCGGCCAGAAGGTTAGAGAGCTTATAAAGAGGGGTAAGGAAGCTTCTGAGAAGTAAGCTTCTTATCCCAATTTACTACTTCTTTTTAAATTCGACTCCCGGATCTGAAATATACAATGCCCGGCGAGTATACTTTGACTGCAGATGTAGCTGTTGCCCCCATGAGAGCTGATATCATGCTAACTCATGTACTAAATAGACCCGAGGATTGGACTGAATTGCAATATACAATTGAGACTTTATGAGATAAATTATATATATAGAGTATTAACTGATTACTTTGCAGGCGTTATCAAATCCTCGATACGGCCGTCCGTCGAAAAAGAGGAGATTCCGATGAGAAATAAAATTTTCAAAGCCTTTGCCATATTATGTTGTATTACTTATTCAATTATCGGTCTGACATCGCTATCAGTTTTGGCCCAATCCGAGATTGTGACTGACCAGCCAGAAAAACCAGTTCCCGCATTTCTATCGGAA